>JAHLKT010000006.1 GCA_020444545.1 Desulfarculaceae bacterium
CGCCACCGGGGTCACCATCGACGAGCTGCCCATCACCCCGGAGCGAGTGCTCATGGCCCTGAAACGCAAAAAACAGGAAGAATGATGAACCCAGGCGCCGCGCCCCCCAGGCGCGGCGCCATCTTGGCAAGGGAAGCGGCCCCCAGGGGCCCGGACGAAAACCAGTGGCAAGTTTGCAAGAAAAGGGGGCAGCGGCCAAGGCCCGCGAGCCCCGCTACCAGCCAGTCAAGTTCGAGGTATACGGCGTGGAGATCGTGGAGAAGCAGGTTGCGGCCAGCGGCAAGAGCGGCCGGGTCTACCTTCCCATGGAATGGCTGGGCAAGAGGGTGAAGATAGTCCGGGTGGATTGAGCCCGCCGGCGTTACAAAAGTGGCCCCTCAGACCTGGCCCCTCCACGATTTCAAGAGCCCGCTTGGCCCATTGCGCGCAGCCAGCGGTAATGGGCCGCAATACCTGACCAGAACGACTGGTGCTCCTTGAAGGCCAAACCATGGTCCCGGCAGGTTTGCTCCACGATGCCGGTGATCGCGGGGTAATGAATGTGGCTGATGGTGGGGAACAGATGATGCTCCTTGTGGAAATTCAGGCCTCCGAACAGCCAGGTGGCGATGGGGCCGCGGCGGGCATAGTCCACGGTCACGGCGGCCTGGTGATCCGCCCAAGGCTTGTCCATGCGCCCCGTGTCCCGGCGGGGTAGGGGAAACTCCGCCTCGGCCACGCAATGGGGCAGTTGGAACACGATGCTCAGGAAGCCACCCAGCACCAACACCCCGATGCCGTAGTAAAAAAGGACCGCATACCAGGGGTGGAATATCCAGGGTATCAACAGGGCCCAGGCGAAAAAGACGGCCTTGCCGGCGATGAAAACCACCAGGTCTTGGGTGGTGGGCCGGGGAAAACGGTGCTTGCCCACGCCTCCCATGATCATTTTTTGAAAATCGCCCACAAACTCCCACTGGATGGCCAAAAAGCCGTAGACGAACCAGAGATAGAAATGCTGCCAGCGGTGAAAGGGCAGCCGCTTCTGGTGGGGCGACAGCCGCCCCAGGACGCCCAGGTCGATGTCCGTGTCATACCCGGTGATGTTTACATAGCGGTGATGAACCACGGCATGTTTCCAAAACCACATGTAGGAGCTGCCTCCCATCAGGTCCATGGTTGCGGCCATTGTCCGGTTCACCCAAGGCGTCTGGGAGAAAGCCTTGTGCCCCGCGTCGTGGGCTATGTTGAACCCGATGCAGGCCGTGGACAGCCCGAGCAGGATGACCAGGAATAGGCCCTGCCAGAGGGTTTGGGCCGCGAACACCAGCAGCAGATAAGAGGCCGCGAAGCAGGCCAGGATGATCGCGGTCTTCAGGTGCAGCCTCCAATCGCCCTTTTTTGAGCGCCCGGGTCCCTGCTGAAAATACTGGTCCACCCGCTGGCGCAGGTCTTTTTCAAAGGCCTGGTCTTGGCCGAACTCCAACTTCAGGATAGATCGGGGTTGGGTGCCCGACCGGCTTGTGCTTGCCGTGGATGAGGCCGGGGGCGTGGTCATGTGATCTCCGTTGGTGAACCGCGTGGTAAAGGGAAGGGGGGGCAACTCGGGAGCTGGTCCCAGTCCGTATCCGAAACAAAAAATTCCCTAAAAACAGTATGAGGCAAAACCGGGAGGGAAATATTTGGCGCAGTCCGGGGCGGTCAACCGCGGGAGCGGGCGGGCCGGCTCGGACGAACCGTCTTGAATGGCGTGGGTGGATCGAAGTCTACTTGCCGTCCAGGAGAAACCGTACCTTGCCCAAGAGCTCGGTGAGGTGGAAGGGCTTGATGGCGTAGCCTACCGCTCCCGCCTCCATGGCCTCGCGCACCTGCGCCTCGGCGGCGTAGCCGCTGGCGATGAGCACCTTTGCCTTGGGGTTCAACCCCAGGATGGCCTTCAGGGCATTGCGGCCGCCCATGCCGGGCATACCCAGGTCCAGGATAACCAGGTCTATCTCCTTGCCGCGCTCCCGGTACAGATTCAGGGCTTCCTCGCCGGAGGACACGGCCAGCACCCGGTAGCCCATGCGCTCGAGCTTCTGCGCCTCCACCTGGCGCACCGCGGCCACGTCGTCGGCCAACAGGATGGTTTCGTCGCCCCTGAGGCCCGCTCCCTCGGGCATGGGCAGCTCCCGTTCCGGGCGCTCGGAGACCTCCTGATGGATGGGCAGGCGCAGCTCGCAGATGGTACCCCCTTCGGGCCGGCGCTTGAGCTCGATGGTCCCCCCGTGGTTGCGCATGATGCCATAGGCCACGGCCAGGCCCAGGCCGGTGCCCTTGCCCACCTCCTTGGTGGTGAAGAAGGGCTCGAACAGATGCGCCTCCGCGTCTTCGGACAGGCCGGCGCCGGTGTCGCTCACCGTGAGCAACACGTGGGGGTTGGGCAGCGCGTCATGCAACGAACCTCGCCGGGGGCCTTGCCCATGGGACAGGCGCGTGCTGATGCCCAAGGTGCCTCCCTGGGGCATGGCGTCCCTGGCGTTGGTGGCCAGGGTCATGATCACCTGCTCCATCTGGGTGGCGTCGGCCAACACCGGGGGCAGCTCCGGCGCCAGGTCGGTTTCAATGGAGATCATCTGGGGAAGCAGGCGGCGCAGCATGGCCAGGCTGGCACGGGTAACTTCGTTCAGGTCCAGGGGACTGAGCTCCGGCTCCTCCTTGCGGCTGAAGGCCAATATCCGTTGCACCAGCTCCTTACCGCGCCCAGCTGACTCCAGTATCTGGTCCAGATGGGCGGGATCGCTGTGCCCATTTTTGGCGTCTTCGCGGGCCAGCTCGCCGAAGCCCATGATCACGGCCAGGAGGTTGTTGAAGTCGTGGGCTATGCCGCTGGCCAGGGTGCCCACGGCCTCCATCTTCTGGGACTGCCTGAGCTGGGCTTCCAGCTTTTCCCGCTTCTCTTCGGCCAGCTTGCCGCTGGTTATGTCGCGGGAGAAGCAGGCCGCCTGGGCCACCTGGCCCTGGCTGTCCAGCACCGGGAACAGGCGCACCGAGAAGTAGGCCGCGCCGATGCGCTCCTCGAAGTCCGTGGGCTGGCCCGTGGCGAAAACCTGGGCCAGGAAGGCCTCCCGCCGCTGGGCGGCGGAGCCCTCCAGGGACTCGCACCAGGAGCTGCCCGCCAGGGTGTCGGGGTGGGCGCCCCGGCGCCGGGCGCCGATGTGGTTGATGTAGAGGATGGTGCAGTCCGGAGCGAGCAGGAGGGCCGAGTCCGAGGTGGCGTCGAAAATGGCCCGCAGGCGGGCCTGGCTTTGGTTCAGCTCTTGTTCGTATTGCAGGCGGCCCTTTATCTCCCGGTTGAGCCGCACGATGAACAGGAAAAATACCGTCCCCGAGCCCAGAGCGAAAAGCCCGGCGAACGCGATAAGCGCGCCCATGGCCTCCCGGAGGGATTCGGCCATGCCGATGGCCCGGTGCATGGTCGCGTTCTGCAGGTCTATCTCCAGGGAGGCCAGCTGTACCGCCAGCTTGCGCACCAGGGAGGTTTGCTCGTGGTATTTGCCCAGGACCAGGGCGTCATCGGTCTCGTGATAGAGCCGCTTGGCGGCCATGGACTGGTCGTGCAGCCTTAGAATCTCCTGGCTCAGGGCGTCGGCCCGGTCGGCGGCCCGCGTCATGCCGGCCAGCAGCTCCCGGGCCTTGGGGTTATGGCTCCTCTTGTCGATGATGGCCAATTGCTGGCGCAGGGAGGCCATGCGGCGGGGCACCTTGATGCGGTCTATTTCGCGGTTGAGGGCCAGATACATGAGCAGGTGGCCCTCGGCCCGCTTGACATAGCTGCTGGCCTCGGTGGCCGCGGTGGCTATGGACCTGAAATGAACCTCGCCCCGCTTGAAGGACTGGATCAGGGCGTCGTTGGCCTTGAGGGTGTAGACCCCGATGGCCATGAGCAGGCCGATGGAAAGCACGAACCCCACCGGGATGACCAGGCGCAGGATGCGCCAGGATTTACGGGGCAAGGGGGGTCGGACTGGACCGTGCTTCATGGTCTTCGATTCGCCGAATATGAGCAGGCGCAGGTAACTATTGTTAAAGATTGTACCATTTCACGAGCAGAATGGTTTTGGGCGAACGCGATGCTCCAAGGGGCGGGCGAAGGCGGCTGCGGACCGTTGAGTCGCGCCACGCCAAAAAAAGAGGGCCTGCCTGATGCCGGGCCCCCTGGGGAGTTCTGGAGCGGGGCGAGAATTGAGGGCTCAGCAACCTCGGGTCGGTTCACTACGGAATGATGGCCGGAGGCGTTGAAGGCTGTGAGCATTAAGGTTGGATTGGCGAGGGTTAGGTTTTCGAGTAGCCAATTTTTTCAAGTTTCTAAGCAAGCCTGCCACCAAACCCATCCCCATTATGGGTGAAGATAGAATTTGTAAGTTGGAACCTTTTTGGCCGGGTCTGCTGCTCACATTGCTCGGCAACTGGGAATTGATCCAAGGACCGTAGCCCGGCAGCTAAATACAAGTCCATCGCCTAATTTTTAATCGAAGTTTGCGTAGTTGCGTTAAAAACTCTGTTCGGTTACGTCCATCTTGCAGCAGATATCCACACCGGTGCGCCGGCCCGGTCTACCAGAGGGCGTAGGCGATCTTCTCCCCCGTAAGCTTATATTTTTTGAACGCAGTCCTTCTCTCCGCAAATCGCGGCGGCACCTAAAGCCCAGCTCAATGTTCCGGGCCGGGATGCGATTACCACAACAATTTTTCATGGCTTTTTAGTTTTTCCAAAAAGGCTTGACAGCCTAGGCACCGTAGTGGCAAAGTCCCCCTAGTGGTCGCTATGCATATCATTGTTCGATATGCGTAACATTAAGCAGACAAGCGCGCGATGACAGACTTTAATGATCTGACCTTGAGAGAGGCAGTCACAAGTGGATTAACCCCACATATCAATTGCATGGAGGGACCATGAAAAAGCAGCAATGGTCGCGGACCAAGTTCCACAAGGTAATCACCTTGTTCGCAGCGGTATTAATTCTTTCTTCCTTACTCGCCCCTCATTCTTTTGCCGCCAAAGTCCCTGATTTTCTTTCCATCTCCTCCTATCCCATAGGCGCGCATGGTGCATTCCTGGCCATGGTCTTCAGCGAGGCCATCAGCAAGGAGACGGGCATCAAGACCCGTCCTCTGCCCGCCCCTGGCGACGTGGGCCGCTTCCTGGCCATCAAGCACGGCAATGCCGAGGTGGGCGTGTTCTCCGCCGCCAGCGTCTATGTGGCCAGCCACGGCCTGATGGAGTTCGAGAAATCCAAGCAGGGCCCCCAGAAGATCCGCAACGTCTTTGGTGGCGACACCCTGCCCCACGGCCTGATCGTCAAGGCTGATTCCGGCATCAAAACCTGGGCCGACTTGAAGGGCAAGCGGGTGGCCATGGCTCCGGGCCTCTTCTCCCTGACCGTGCCCGCGTTTCTGGCCTATGGCGGGCTTACCCTGGACGACGTCACCCTGATCAGGGCCTCGGGCTATGTCTCGGCCATCAAAATGGTAATGTCTGGGGCCGCTGATGCCTGCCATGGCACGCCCATGACCCCGCTGATCAAGGAAATGGAGGCGGCTCCCTATGGCCTGCGCTTCATGCCCATTGACCCCAAGAACAAGCAAGCGGTGGCGCGCATGCTCAAGGTCGCCCCGTTCCTTTCCAACATCGAGCTCATCAAGTTCGGCGCCCGTGGCGTAGGGGGTAAAGACGGCATCTACCTGCCCGCCTACCCCTATGTGGTGGCCACCTATGCCTCGATGGACCCCTCTATTATCTACACGATCATCAAGGCGTTGGATGAAGGCCGCGATCTTTACAAGAACGCCAAGCTGCCCTCCACCGCCCTTTTCACCATGCAAAGGACTTTTTCACTGAAGCTGCCCATCACCGTGCCTTTCCACGACGGGGCCATCAAGTACGCCAAGGAAAAGGGCCTCTGGACCGAGAAGCATGAAAAGTGGCAGGCCAACGCCCTGGCCGAAGAGGCCAAGAGGATGAAGGGCAAGTAAATCCAACGACGGCGAGGGCCGGGTCCCTGTTTGGCGAAAAAAAGTTTGCTTGATACAGCCAAGCCAAGGTTCCCCGGCCTAAGGCCCCGCGAGCAAAGGGGCCAGAAAACGCAAACGCGGAAAGAGGTTTGGCGAGAGTGGCTAAGCGTGAACCATCAGTGCATTCGCAGCGCAACGGCTTGCCGCCCATCGCCGGCCCCTTTCCGCGTATTGCGTTTTTTCTAAATCCGCATGACCAATATCAGGCCACAACTATATTGGCGAGGGGGTTATCGATAGTAAGGGGTGTGGTTTTTAACTGCGCGCGGTTTCAAAGGCCTAGGCAGAGGCTTTGCGGCTTGAACGCGAAGGCAATCCAAAGACAAGGGGAATCGGTTTGCAGGTGTTAAAAATCGAAGAATTGTCCAGCCTGGAACGAGGCATATCCATCGTTCTGGCCGCGGCAGGACTGCTTACTGCCTTTATCTACCTCTTTAACATTGGGGTGGGCTTTTGGGGGCAGTACATTGTGGGCTGGGGCTACATTTATGCCGTGCTGGCATTTTTCATCCCCCAGGTATTTATCTACTATCCCCTGGGCCGCGGGTTGAAATTCAGGGTCCTGGACTACCTGGCTGTTATTCTCTTCCTCATAACCATGGGCTATTTCATCATCCATGGCGAAGATATCATTAATTTCGCCTGGGAGTTGAGCCCTCCCCCCCTGGCTCTCATTATGGGAGGCATCGCCAGCCTGTTGGCTCTGGAGGCGTGCCGGCGTAGTGTTGGCTACGTGTTCTTCTTCATCTGCATCTTCTTTTTCTTCTATCCGCTCTTTGCCTCCTATATGCCCGGCCCCTTGTTTTCCAGGGCCTTTTCCTTCTCCCGCCTGCTGGGCTTCCATGTAATGGGTCCGGACAGCATGGTCGGCGTGCCCACCAAGGTTCTGGGCAACCTGTTCATCGGCTTCTTGTTCTTCGGAGTGGCGCTGACCGAATCAGGGGCTTCCAGGTTTTTTCTCAACCTGTCGCTTTCCCTGCTGGGCCATGTGAGGGGAGGGACGGCCAAAGTATCCATCCTCAGCAGCGCCCTCACCGGATCCATCAGCGGCAGCGTGGTCACCAACGTGGTCACCACGGGTTCCTTCACCATTCCGGCCATGAAGAACTCGGGATATCCTTCCTTCTATGCCGCGGCCATCGAGACCTGCGCCTCCTCGGGAGGCGTGCTGATGCCGCCTATCATGGGGGCGGCCGCTTTCCTCATGGCCTCCATGCTGGATATCTCCTACGCTTCCGTGGCCTATGCCGCCATTTTGCCGTCCGTGCTGTTCTATATCGGACTGTTCATCCAGGTGGACGGCTTCGCGGCCAAGAACAACTTAAAGGGTTCGCCCAGGGAGGAGCTGCCCAAGTTCCTGGATACCCTAAAAAGCGGTTGGTACTATCTCATCTCCTTCGCGATCTTGATCTATGTCCTGTTTGTTTGGCGCCAGGAGGCCCAGGCTCCTTTTTACGCGGGCTTCTTCATTCTGGGCCTTTACATCATCAAGGAAAAAATCTATCTGCGCCCCAAGAGAATCGGTGACATCTTTCTGAAGACCGGGGCCACCATCGGCAACATCTCGGCCATCCTGTGCGCGGTTGGTTTTCTGATCGGCTCGCTGCTGTTGACCGGGGTAGCCCAGACCCTTTCTTCCGAACTGATCGCCATCGCGGGCAACAACGTTTTCGTCCTGGTGTGCATGGGGTTCGTGGCCAGCTTTGTCCTGGGCACCGGTTTGTCGGTGACGGCCTGCTACCTTCTCTTGGCGGTTCTGCTGGCTCCCGCCTTGATCAGGGTCGGCCTGGACCCCTTGGCGGTCCATATTTTCATCATCTACTGCGGAACCTTGTCCTTTATCACTCCGCCGGTGGCCATCGCGGCTTTTGCCGCCGCTTCCGTGGCCAATGCCTCGCCGTTCAAGACCGCCAAGCAGGCGGTTCTCCTGGGTACGATTCTGTTCTGCATACCTTTTTTCATTGTTTTCGACCCCGCCTATATTCTCAAGGGATCCGTGCTTGAGGTCTTGCTGACCGTTGTGGGCGGTATTTACGGGGTTGTTCTCCTGGCCTCGGCCATTGAAGGCTACCTGGTCTTTTGCGGCAGGCTGAAGCCGGTGGGCAGGGTCTTGGCCGCTGCCAGCGCAATCTGCATCCTGGCCCCGGAGCTTGGGCTTGCATATGTCTTGGCTGGCATAGGCGTTTCTCTACTCATTTTCGCCAGCTATAAATTGCCGGTCCTGGCCAACCTCTTTGTCAGGGAGCAGGTTTAATGAATGCTTTCTCAGTGATAATTAGCAGAGCTTAATCGCGGCAAGAGCGCCACTGGACTTGAGAAAGGTAATACATCGATGACCGACAAGCTCATGTCAACTGCTGAAGCGGTGGATAAATACATTCACGATGGGGACCAGATTGCGATTGGTGGCTTTACCATCAACCGCAACCCCATGAGCCTGGCCCGGGAGATCGTCCGCCAAAAAAAGAAGGACCTTTATCTGGTGGTGCATTCCCAGGGGCAGGCCCTGGAGTTGTTGATCGGAGCCGGCTGCGTAAAACGCATAGAGCTGGCTTATGGCGGGGTCGCCAGGTTCGCCCCCACCGGGCAACGCTTTAAAAAGGCGTTTATGGAAAAGACCCTCGAGGTGGAGGATTACACCAATTACCAGATGACCCTGCGGTTCATGGCCGGGGCCATGAGCCTGCCCTTTATCGCCACCACCTCGGGCTTGCAAACCGACGTGGTGAACACCTCCGGTTTTTCCCGGGCCACCCGGGAACAAGACGACGTTCCCAATGAGAAGGTCACCCTAATCAAGAACCCCCTTGATCCGGAGTCCGGGGATGTGGTCATCCTGCCGCCGCTTACTCCGGATGTCACCTTGCTCCACGCCCAGTATGCCGGCGATGAAGGCACCATCCGCCTGGAAGGGCTTTCCTTTGCCGACCTGGAGCAGGCCAAGGCGGCCAAACATGTGCTCGTCTCTTGCGAGCATGTTGTGCCGGAGGAAATTATTCGGCGCGAGCCGGACAAAAACTGCCTGCCGCCATTTTTAGTGGATGCCATTATTCCAACCCCCTATGGCGCCCATCCCACCGGTTGTCACATGTTTTATGATTATGATCCGGAGCATTTAAACTTATTCAAAAAAATGGCCCGGGACGATGATCTTTTCCAGCAATACCTCGACGAATGGGTTTTGCCCTTTGAGAGCCAAGAGGATTATCTGGAAAAGGTGGGCGGCTCCAGCCTGGTCAGAATCAAAGCCAACCCTTTCATCGGTTACGCCCCCGGCATGGCCAGAGTTTAGGTGGAACTGTCATGGAACAAAAATACACTGCTAATGAAATAATGGCCCTTTGCGCGGGCCGATTGGTGCAGGACGGCGACATCCTCTTTGCAGGCACCGGCCTGAGCATGCTGGCGGCAACCGTGGCCAAGCAGATACACGCGCCTCGCTCCACGGTCTTTTTCGAAACCGGCGGGATTGATCCCTCCCTGGATGAACTACCCCTGGGCGTGGCGGACTCCCGGGTTATGACCGGCACTTCGGTCAATAGCGGGCTGGCCGATGCCCTGAGCCTGCTGGGGCATCCCAGGCTCAAGACCATCGCCTTTCTGGGGGCCGCCCAAATCGATTGCCATGGAAATCTTAATTCGACTATGCTGGGCACCTATGACCAGCCTTTGCAAAGATTTCCGGGGTCCGGGGGAGCCTGTGACGCAGCCAGCCTGGCCTATGGCTATGTGGTTTTTATGAAACACGAAGTCAGGCGGTTCGTGAAAAAGGTGGATTACCTTACCGCTCCGGGCTGGCTCAATGGCGGCGACTCCAGAGAAAAAGCCGGCTTCAAAAGAGGCGGGCCCATCGCGGTGGTCACCAACTTGGGGGTGATGAAGTTCGATGATATAAGCAAAAAAATGTACGTTGCCGAATACTACAAGTTCACCACCCCGGAAAAGATCGCCGAGGCCACCGGGTTTGAGCTGGATATAACCAGGGCCCAACCGACCGTGGAGCCAACCGAACAAGAGCTGACTATCTTGCGGACCCAGGTGGACCCCCAGCGCCTTATCCTGGGGCCCAAGGCATAGTCTTGAATCTATAACCTTTGCGACAAAAGAGCGGCATGGTTTCCATATCCAAAGGCAACGAGAGCAGGGAGTTTCTCAGCACCCTGGCCAATGGCATCAAGATCATAACTCTTTTTAACGGCCAAAACCCAGAGATGACCCTGAGCGAGCTGGCGGTCAAGTCCGGCATGCACCGGGCCACGGTCAGAAGAATCATGGTCACTCTGGAACAATTGGGCTACGCCAAAAAGGCGCACAATGTATTTCGGTTGACCCCGGCCCTGCTAAACCTGGGATTCTCCTATCTCTCGTCCTTGCCGTTTTTCCATAACGCCCAGGACATCTTGTACGAGCTGAGCCAAAAGACCAAGAACGCCACCTCCATCGCGGTTCTCGACGGCCAGGACGTGGTTTATGTGGTCAGGTTCGCCGCCAAACGGATTCTCACCGTTACCCTGGAAGTAGGGGCCAGGCTGCCCGCGCATGCCACCAGCACTGGACACGTGCTTCTGTCGGCCTTGGGCAAAGAAGACCTGGAAGCTTATTTCCACAACTCGACCAGGGAAAGATATACCGACTTTACGATCACCAGCAGGGAAGAGCTGTTGGCATCCTTTGAAAAGGTCAGAAAAGACGGCTACTGCCTGTCGGAACAATGGCTCGACGAGGGGTTGATCGCCCTTGCCCTTCCCGTGGTAACCCCCAACGGCACCACCATCGCCGCCTTCAATCTTGTGTCCAATATAATCAAGACCAACCGAGAAAAGATGATGGACGAAATATTGCCCTTGATGAAAGAGGCGGTAAAAAAGATTCAGGACACCATGACCTTTCAACAACTGATCTAGTTGACTCCCATACATAATGATCATCAATCGTATCAATGCGCATACGGGAGGATAGCAATGCTGAAAACCCGCGCGACTGAAAAGCTAGGGATACGCTACCCCATAATCGGTGGCACCATGATGTGGATATCCAGCCCTGAGTTCGTGGCCGCCATCTCCGAGGCCGGCGGGCTGGGCATCTTGGCCTCGGCCATGTTTGACACCAAAGAGGGATTCGCCCAGGCCATAGACACCATCCAGGCCAAGACCGACAAGCCCTTTGCGGTGAATCTCAACCTTTTCCCCACGATCAGGCCGGTGAACAACCAGGAGTTTTTGGAAATCATCCTGGAAAAGGGCGTCAAGGTCGTCGAGACCTCGGGCCATGCCGCCCCCACCGAGCTGTCGCAAGGCTTCAAGGACGGCAACCTCACCTGGATCCACAAATGCGTGGGAGTGCGCTACGCCCTCAAGGCCCAGAGCATGGGGGCTGATTTCATAACCGTGGTTGGCTATGAAAACGGCGGGGCCACCGGCGTGCTGGATATTGGCACCCTGGTCCTGGTGCCCACGGTGGTGGACGCCGTGGACACTCCGGTTATCGGCGGAGGCGGGGTCTCCGACGGCCGCGGCCTGGCCGCCATCCTCGCCCTGGGCGCCGAGGCGGCCATCATCGGGACCGCCTTGCTGCTCACCCAGGAATGCCCCATCCACGACTACCTCAAGCAACACCTTCTCAAGGCCACCGAGTTGGACACCGCCCTGGTCATGCGCACCATCAAGAACACCCACCGGGTGCTGAACAACGACGCGGCCAAGCAGTGCGCCGCGTTGGAGGCCGAGGGCAAGGGGCTGGAGGAGTTGATGCCGGTCATCACCGGTGAGCGCTCCCGCAAGATGTACCAGGAAGGCGACCCCAACCTGGGCATCGTTTCCTGCGGCCAGGGAGTGGGCATGATTCACGCCATCCCCAGCGTGGCCGAGAGGCTCGCCTCCATGGCCGAGCAGGCCGAAAGGACTATTGCTCGCTTGCACAACTCCGTGGTGGTGGCGAGCTAGGCGGAAGCCAACCCTTCCTGGTGCCAAGAACCCAGAGAGCCACCGGCCGCAGGACAGGCCACGCTGATAGGATTAAACCCGGGAGCCAGGCGCATGGGGGTTAATGCCCCCTCCTGGTTTTCCTGGCGAATTCCTGTGACCCACTAGTGCTATGGCGCTTGCTAGAAAGAATTGCCCAGATGGTCCCATTTTTGCGGGCTTAGCCGGATCAGCTGGGATCAGAGGGTATAGAGGACCACCAGGCACCTAGTGGGCTCACTACTCTGGCTCTTCAGCTTGTGGGGTATATCAGAATTAAAGTGAATTGACTCACCGGCTTTGAGTTGCTGCACTTTTGAGCCCAGGGTGAACTCCAGTTCCCCCTCCATCACAAAGATGAATTCCTCACCCTCATGCTTGTAGGCCACGGGTTTGTGGGTCAAGTGAGGTTCGATGGTGATCATGAAGGCGCGCAGGTGACTGTTTTCGGCTTCCGGGGTCAGGGTGGTGTAATGATAGCTCTGGGTGCGCTGGCGGTAGGCCTTGGCGCGGCGATCGGTGATGGCGGCCTGCTCCTCGCTGTTGAGGAAAGTGCCCGGGTCCACCTCCATGACCTTGGCCATGCTGAGGATAAAGGCAACCGGCGGCGATAGGCGCTCTTCCTCGACCTGAGCGATGAAATCGGGGTCCTGGCCGGTTTTTCCCGCCAACTCGCTTTGGGTCCAATTGCGGGCGGCGCGGAACTGAGCCACGATCGCGCCGAACCCGCTGGGGGACATGTCCTCCTCCCCACCGATGGTGCCGGCTGAATCGGCCAGGCGGCGCAGAACCACCTGCTTGGCTTTCTGGGTCAACGCGGGTAAAAAAGTTTCAGCATCCGCCACGATGCCAATATCCGCCAAGTTGAAAATAGGGGCCGCGGCATCGCGGTTGATGGCCACGATGGTGTCGGCCTCCATTATGCCGGCCGTGTATTGCACGGCTCCAGAGGTGCCCACTGTAATCAAAAGCTTGGGCCGCACGGTTTTACCGGTCTGGCCGATGAGCCGCCCTTCCTCCACCCAGTGGTGCAGCACCGGCGGACGCGTGGCCCCCACCTCGGCGCCCAAGGCGGCGGCCAGATCACGAACTCGCCCGAATCCCCTGATGTCGCCGAGGCCGGCGCCGCCCACCACCACGGTTTCGGCATCTTCAAGACGCCTGGTTTGCCGGGGCTCCCTGGTGCGCCGCTTCAATTGCAGCCCCTGGGAAGGCTCCACATGCTCCGGTTCGATCCACCCAATGGGCGCCTCTGTTTTGGGCTCGGTCTGGGCCGCTTCGGGGGCCCCCTGCGGCCGGACCGTGGCAAAGGCCAGGGGCCACCCCGGGGCCAGGGTGATATCGGCTAAAATCTCCCCTCCCCAGGCGGGACAACGGCCAGCCACCTGGCCGTCTTTCAGGAAGAGCTCCTCGCAATCCGCGATGAGCCCGGCCTGACAGCGCTGGGCGCCGAAAGCGGCAATCTCGCGGCCAAAGTCGTTGAGGCTGAACAGCACCACCCAGGGTTTACGGGCCTGAACAAAATCCGCCAAAACGCGGGCGAAAATATCGCTGCGCGGGACGCCGAGCCGCGAATGCGCCAAGCAGAAAACTTCATGAGCGCCACCTGCTGCCGCCTGTTGGGCGGCTTGGGCCATGGGGACGCATTCGGCAAGGTCCATATCCTGGTTCTGTAAGCCATCGGGGTCCGGGGCGCCCATTAAAACCATGGCCACCGGGGCTCCCGCCTCCTGGGCCAGGGGCAGCGCCTTGGCCAACACCTTGAGACTATCCCGCCAGAGGCGCTTGGTGCGCAAATCGCCGCAAACCCATATGTAATTAGACTTCATGATCCGATTTTACCTGCAAGGGTAAGCATCTCAAGCAACGCTTCCGCCTGCTCCCGAGGGTTGCCTTCAATAATTCTACAGCTGCGGTCATGGGGTATTTTTTTCAGGTCGGCCACGCGGGTGGGTGAGCCGGTCAGCCCCACTTGTTCAGCCGTCAGGCCCAAATCAGCCACGTTCCATTGCCGCGGCTTGGGCTGATCATAAACCTGGGACAGGCCCACCAGGCTCACGGGTCTGGGAATAAAAGCCCGGGGATCCATGGCAAGCGCCGCCGGAGTCTGAACCTGCCAGACCTCCTCCCAGGTATCGACGGCCCTGTGAACCTCCCAGCCACCACCCTGCAATTCCATCTTTTTGACGCCGCCCAAAAAAGGCAGGTCCAGCAGACTGGCGGTCTGAGGTCCGACCTGTCCGGTGTCGCTATCAGCGGTGCGGGTGCCGAAGAAAATAAAATCAAAAGCCCCGATTTTTTGCACCGCTTGGGCCAGCACCTTGGCGGTGACCAGAGTGTCCGACCCCGCCAGGGCCCGATCGCTGACCAGCACGGCCTCATCGGCCCCCATGGCCTGGGCTTCGGCCAGGGCCTCGGCACTGACCTCGGGCCCCATGGACAGCGCGATCACCGATGCGTTCATCGTGTCCTTGAGGCGGATGGCCGCCTCCAGGGCCGGACGGTCGAATGGATTGAGCTCGCTGTTGCCCACGGCGCGCTGGGGCCCTCCGAGGTGGGAGGCCTTAAGGACCGATTTGATACAAACAATGATGCGAAGGGACATGATTCCTCCCAGGAGACGGCCGCTACAGGGTTTCCCGCAGCGCCTCGCGCGCGATCACCATGCGATGAACCTCTGAAGTTCCTTCATAGATGCGGGTTACCCTTGCATCGCGATAATAGCGCTCCACGGCATAGGCTTTGGAGTAGCCGTAACCGCCATGGATCTGCAAGGCCAGATCAGTGACTTTGCCGGCCGCTTCCGAGGCAAAAAGCTTGGCCTGAGCCGCGGCTTTGGTGACCGGCTGATTAGCATCTTTAATCCTGGCCGCGCGGTAAACCATCATGCGGGCCGCGTCCACTTGAGTGGCCATATCGGCTATCATCGTCTGAATCATCTGATGGTTCCCCAGGGGAACCCTGAACTGCTGCCGCTGGTTGGCATAGCGCACCCCTTCCTCCAGGGCGGCCTGGGCGATGCCCAGGGCCTGGGCCGCGATGCCGATGCGTCCGGTGTCCAAGGCCGCGAGACCGATCCGCAGACCCATGCCCGCCTTCCCCAACAGATTAGCTTTGGGAAGGTGGCAGTCGTAAAGGCGGATGGAGGTCACCGGGTTGGCCCGCATGCCGCACAGGTCTTCCAGGTCCCCCACCACGAATCCGGGGGTGCCTCTTTCGGCCACCACCACGCTGACCTCTTTACGGCCGCCCCCCTGGCCGGTGTTGCAAAAAATCAGGCAAATATCGGCAATGCCTCCGTTGGTGACAAACACCTTGTTGGCGTTGACCACCCAATCGTCGCCATCAGCCAGGGCGGTGGCGATGATCCCGCTGGCGTCGGAACCGGCATTTGGCTCCGTCAGGCAGAAGGCGCCGATTTTTTCACCTTTTGCCAAGGCCGGCACCCAGCGTTGATGCTGCTCGGGAGAGCCGAAGGCCACAATGGGATACAGGGCGACGCTGTTGTGCACGCTCAGACACAATCCAATGGCGGCGCTGACCCGTGAGACCTCTTCGATGGTAATGGCATAGCTGACCGTATCCAGCCCGGCGCCGCCCAGCTCCCGGGGGGCTTGAATGCCGAAATAACCCAGAGGCCCCATTTTCTCGGCCACTTCCCAAGGGAAACGCGCCTCCTGATCGATTTGAGCGGCTATGGGGCGCAGTTCCTTTTCACAAAAATCGCGGACACTGCGCCGCACTATGCGGTGTTTGTCGGTCAAAATTGGATCATGCATGCAACATACCTATGCATCGGGCCTGAGAACAGGCGCGAACTTGAGAGAATAAGGCGTTACGCTCACTATAGAGATAAACCAGATGATCGCCTGCCCTGCCAGGTGAAAATGTCGTGCGCCCTGGCGGGGACTCTGCGTGCCTGGCGCCGGATTCAAGGACCGGGCAATATGTATGTCTTCCCGCAGGAGGACAAGGCGGCGTTGCACCATGATGTGTGGGTGCGCAAGAACCTGGCGGCCGCCTGCCGGCGCGCCGACGTCAGCTACCGCCCCCAGGTTGCCTCCGTCACTACCGGGCGTCCAAATGGGCCGACGAGGGCCGCTCCTTGACCTGGATCCAGAACCGCCTGGGCCATTCCAAGCCCACCACCACGGACACTTATCTGCACGAGCTGGGCGTGAATGTTTAGTTGCTTCCCACTATCTCCCGCTGAAAAAATGAAAGGGGGTTAGCCTCTGAGGCCAACCCCCCGAATAAACTTGGAGCGGGAGACGGGATTCGAACCCGCGACCCTCAGCTTGGAAGAGTCTCCAAAGCAGTTTTGTAACCATGGGAAACGGTTGCTGGAAAAGTTAAAAAGCTATTATTGCATCCTAAATGGCCAGGCGGCTTAGTCAGCTATGCCGGCCATGTCGTGATATCTCCCACTATCTCCCACCGGATATACATAAGAAATCTGCTCAACAAATAGAGTAGACTTCCTTTTAAGAATTGAGGGCTCAGGCAACCTCGGGGCGGTTCAAGAGCGTAGCCAAAATCAACCTGAGCCTCGCCCGGCCGATGAATCAGGGGCATGAGCACCTCGCGGTTCACCTGTTTGATCTCCTTGACCGCCTGCTTCACCTAGATGTAATTGGCCTGGTATCCCACCTCCTTCAGGCGACGGTAGATTCGCGTGGCTGTGTGGCGCTGCTTTTTGGGAACCGACTTGCCGTCTTGTATGGTCTGGACGGTCGTCTCAAGGTAGGGGCCCAGCTTGGGCTTGGGACGGGAGGATGCCATCCGGTATTCGGGCGGTTCCGATTGGTCCACCAGTCCATTCCCTTGTACACCCTCTCCATGCCTCCCATAAAAATTCTCCAAATACCGAAGGACACTCCATGAGGGTGTCATGTTTTTCAAGCGCCATTTACATTTTTGATGTCGCCGGCGGTACATTGATAGCCAGCCAGACAACAACTCAACAATAATATTGTAGATATATTAAAAATAAATTAATTATTGACAACGTAAATTAAAAAATCTAATTTCATATAGCCAATAAGAAAAACGGCCAAATTTACTAAGCCCTGTAAAAAACTCTGCTTAGGGTGGGAGGCCGAACTGTGGCGAGGGAACGAACGGTTGAGCCGCGACACCGAGGGCCGGGCACCGGGCCGGCGGGGCTGTCCGGGCCCCAGCAAAGCGCAAGGAAACAACCCATGAAGGCGCCTTATGTCCACTGAGCATTTGAAAACTGTTGAAATTGGGGAGGACCTGGGCCAGGTCGAGTACCGAATCACCGGGGAGGACGTGGATAGGTTCCTGGACTCCATGGGCGGCTACGAGTTTGGCGGAAAGGCCCTGGGGCCTGAGGATTGCGTGCCTCCCATCATGATCGGCAACGACTACCTGAAGGTCTACAAGCCCAGGCACTCCACGGTGGGCGCCTTGCACGCGCGCCTAGAAATGGAGGCCCTGGGATGCATCCGTCGCGGGCAGCAGGTGATCACGCGGGGGAAAATCATCGATAAATACACCAAGCGCGGCAAGACCTCGGTGGTGATCGGCACCTTCACCTCGGACCAAGACGGCAATCCCCTGGTGAACTTCGTGGTCACCCTTACCTACATTTTCTAGCCGGGCGGGATGGAAGCATACATGGAAACGCAGGCCAGCACCTTTGAGCCGGGAAACCAGCTTCAGCCGGAAAGCCTGACCATCACCCTGGACCGCATGAAGGCCTACGAGAATTGGCCCCAGGAAAAGAACGTTCACTGCGACGAGGAGTTCGCCAAGAGTGTGGGCTTTGACCAGCCTATTTGCCGGGCGGTGATGTTCAGCGGTGCTCTGGACAAGATGCTCTACAAGGCCTTCGGTCCCGCCTCGCTCCAGCGCAACAACCTGCGCCTGAAATACCTGAAGATGATGCTTCCCGGGGAAACCTGCGTGGCCCATGGGACCATCACCGAAAAACAGGAGCAAGAAAACCACATAGTTTATTCCCTGGAGGTGTGGCTGGAGAACCAGGAGCAAGAAAAGATAGCCGCCGGCACCGCCCGGGTAGAAATTTAAAGAAGCGTATCGAACCATGCACAACGTTTTGTCTGGAATAAGGGTCCTGGATTTCGGCAGGCACATATCAGGGCCCATGGCCGCCCTGATGCTGGCCGACTTCGGGGCTGAGGTGATTCGGGTGGAGAGGCCCGGCGGCGAGGAAGACCGATTCATGGGCCTGCCCTCGCAAAGCCAGGGCAGTTACTCCTTCATGAACTTCTCCCGCAACAAAAAGGCCATAACCCTGGATTACATGCGCAGCGAGGAGGGCTATGCCATCCTCCAGAGGCTCATAGCCAAGAGTGACGTGGTGGTGCACAACTACTCTCCCGTGGCCGTGGAAAAAATGGGGCTGGGCTACGAGTCCCTGCGCGCGCTCAATCCGGGCCTGATCTACGTGGAGATAACCGGCTTCGGCAGCGACGGCCCCTATGCCCACCGCCTGGGCTTTGACCAGATCGCCCAGGCCATGTCCGGGGCCATGGAGATGACCGGGCAGCCCGACATGCCTCCCCAGCGCTCGGAGGTTCGCTACTGCGACTTCGCTACCGGATTTTTCGGGGCCTACGGGGTGGCTCTGGCCCTGCTGGAACGGGCCAAGACCGGCTTGGGGCAAAAGATCGAAACCAACCTGCTGCGCACCGGGGTGTTCATGAACGCCTCGCCGGTCACCGAATACCGCGCCACCGGAAAGATCCGCGGCCGCCTGGGCAACCGCTCCTGGTACGCCGGAACCTCCGACCTGTTCAAGACCTCGGATCACAGGTGGGTCTACATCTCCACGGTCACGCGGGGCCTGTTCGTCAGGCTCTGCCGCCTGGTGGGCCGCGAGGACCTCTTGGAACGGCCCGACATCAAGACCGACTACGATCGTTTCGTGCACCGGGAAGAGCTGGACGCGGTGCTGGCCGACTGGGTGGCCGGGCACACCGGCCAGGAGCTGGCCGAAGCCTTTGAAGAGGCCCGCCTGCCCTACGGCTTTGTGGGCGATGCCACCCAGGTGGACACGGACCCCGGGGTCATTCACGAACAAATGCTGGTCAAGCAGAGCAGCTCCTCCGGCGAGGAGGTGGTGCTGGCGGGAGTGCCCTTTCAAATGAAAGGCAACCCGGGTGGGGTGCGCCTGGGGCCGCCGGCGGTGGGCGAGCACAACCAGGAAATCTACTCAGATGTGTTGGGCCTGTCCGAGGGGGAGCTGGCTCGTTTGCGGGAGAAAAACATCATCTAGCCCTCGCGGGAGGACTTTCAAGGTTTATGCGGTGTGAGGAGAAAAAAGTAAATCTTGGGGAGCGGATTGGGGCTACCCCATTTAATAACGGAGGGAGTCAAATGTTACGCAAAAAGAACCTTTTGATCAGCATCCTGTGCGCGGCGATGTTGCTCGGCGGCGTAAGCCTGGCCAGCGCGGCCAAAACCGTTACCGTGGCCTTGTATCAGTCACCAACCCACGAGCTGAGCGTCTGGATCAAGGAGCTGGCGCCCATGCTGGCCCAGATGAGCGACAATCAGCTTCAGGCCAAGATTTATGACGCCGGCACCATCGCCAAGGGCAAGGACATGGTGGACGCGGTGCAGCGCGGCCTGGCCGACATCGGCTTCGTGTACCCGGGCTTCAACTCCGCCACCATGCCGGTGATGGAGGTGGTGGGCTCCATACCCTTCCTGTTCCGCAACAACTACGAGTGGTGGAAGGCCTGGCCCAAGATCATCCCCGTGTTGCAAAAGGCCCTGGCGGACAAAGGCTACAGCAACATCATGGTGTGCGCGGTGCCTTATTACGGCGGTTGGTACAAGATCGGCACCAAGGGCAAGGTAGTGAAGGTGCCCAAGGACCTGGAGGGCATCAAGATCAAGGTCGTGGGCAAGGGTATGCGCGACTACGTGCAGCAGGTGGGCGGCAACGCGGTGGCCATGCCGACGTCCCAGGTGTACGAGGCGGCCAGCCGCGGCCTGCTGCAGGGCAGCTTGGGCGTGCACACCCACTGGACCGGCTGGAAGCAGATGGAGGTCCTGGACCATTTGCTGGACCTGCCCATCGCCCCCACCACCATGCTCTTCTACATCAACAAGAATTCCCTGAAGAAGCTGGGACCCAAGCTGGCCCCCATCTTCTTGAAGTACTGCGAGTTCATGGCCGCGACCATCACCATCGACTCCATGGTCTCCGAGGTCAAGAACGAGATCATCGCTTCTTCCCGCATGAAGTTCTATCGTCCCACCGAGCAGGAGAAGGAGCTTTGGTACGGCCCGTCCAAGGCGGTCATCGCCGACTGGGTCAAGCGCTCCGCGCCCTATGGGCAGCAAATTGTGGATATCGTCGAAAAGGCGCGGACCTCCAAAAAGAAGAATTTTCTGAACTACTAAAGATTAATAGCCACTGGGCGGAGGCATCGCCCCCCATGATAGGGGCGGTGCCGCCACCCAGGGGCGGCGCGGTGGCCCCGGGCGAACCAAGACCCTCGGCAAAGCCGGGAGTTGGGGCCAGGCAAAAACCCGAATCAGCTTGAGGGGTGCGGCCATGCGGACGATCAATGAGTGGATGGTGAAGATTACCTACGGGCTGATATCCGCCATCGTGGTGGTGATCATGTGGGAGGTGATCGCGCGGTCTTTCTTTCATTCCCCGACCTCGTGGTACCTGGAGGTGGCCAGCCTGCTGGGGGCCTGCACCGCCACCCTGGCCGCGGCCTATGTCCTGCAGGAGGAGGCCCATTTGGGGGTCGATTTCATCATCGACCGCCTGCCCCCCAAATGGCAAAACGGCCTGCTGTGCGTCACCTCCATCTTCGGCGTGATCATAACCATGGTCATCGTGATCATGCTGGCCCTGGAAACCTCCTGGAGCATCTCGCTGCACCGCGTGACCGACAACGCCATGCTTCCCGTCTTCCCGGTTCAAATCTTGAGCAACCTGGGGCTATTGCTCCTGGCGGTGCAGTTTGGAATCCGGGCCAGAAAACATTACGTGAAATGGACTCAGGCCTCTTAAAAGAAATTTCGGCATTCGGGCCCGGCTGGGGCGCGGCGTAAAAGAAGTAGAAAGGAAGCGAACCCAATGGAAGGCATGGCCTGGCAACTGATCCTGGTGCTTCTATTGCTAGCTGTGTTGCTTTTGTCCGGCATGCCCCTGGCTATCTCGCTGGGGGGCACTGGGATCGTGGGCATCATGTTCCTCAAGGGCCCGGACTATATCTTCAGCATGGGGTTCGTGGTTTGGGAAACACTATTTTCCTGGTCCATGATCGCCATCATCGGCTTCGTGCTGATGGGCTGTATTTTCAGCGAATTCGGCTTTGGCAAGGACATATACGACTTCGTTTACAAGTGGCTGGGTCACTTGCCGGGCGGCACGGTGATCAGTTCCATTGTCATGTGCGCCCTGTTCGGCTTCATATGCGCCTCGGCCATGGCCGGCATCTCCACGGTGGGCAAGCTGGCGGTGCCGGAGATGGAGCGCCTCAAAGTTGATCGGCGATTATATAGCGGGGCCTTTGCCTTCGGGGGGACCCTGTCGGCCATCATTCCCCCCAGCATATGGATGATCATCTACTGCGGCCTGTCCGAGGCCTCTCTGGGCCACATGTTCTTCGGGGGCATCATACCCGGGCTGATCCTGGTCATTTTGGGCGCCGCCTATGTGTCCCTCAGGGTGGTGTTAAATCCCTCCCTGTCGCCCGCGCCCCCCCGCCGCTACAGCATGAAGGAAAAGACGGAGGCCCTGGTAAAGGTGGTTCCGGCCATCATCACCTTCCTGGTGGTGCTGGGCGGCATCTACCGCGGCTTCTTCTCGGCCATCGAGGCCAGCGCGGTGGGCGCGCTTATGGCGGCGGCCTGCGCCATGTTGTTCAGGAAGCGCCAGATGAGCCTGTTCAAGGGCGCCTTCCGGGCCACCGTGAAGATCTGCGTGATGATCTACGTGATCCTCATCGGGGCCATGCTCTTCAGTCACCTGATCTTCCTGTCGGGCCTCAAGGAGTTCATCGTCTCCCTGTTCATGGGCATCGACGTGCCCAACATGGTCATCTACCTCATGATCCTGGCCATTATCACCTTCCTGGGGTGCTTGATGGACGTGCTGGCCCTGCTGGTGATCTGCGTGCCCATCTTCCTGCCCATCGTCGAGGCCATCGACATGAGCCCCATTCTGTTCGGCATCATCATGATCATTCAGAGTGAGCTGGCCGAGGTCACCCCGCCGGTGGGCCTGAACCTGTTCATCATCAAGGGAGTGTTGCCACCGGGCACCTCCTTGGGAAGCATAGCCCTGAGCGCTTTCCCCTTCGTGGTCATCGGGTGGATCGTATTTATAATGCTCTACCTGTGGCCGGGCATCTCCCTGTGGCTTCCCTCCCTCATAGCCAACTGAGGCAAGTAGCGAAATGGAGTCGAAAGTAATGCGGGAAGTAGTGATAGTCGGTTATTTGCGCACCGCTCAGTCCAGATCCAAGCCCGACGATCCCAGCAAGGATTGGTTCGGCGGCCTGCGGGCCGACGACCTCATCGGCGAAGTGGTCCCCAAGCTGGTGGAGAAGGTGGGCCTCGACCCGGCCAGCATCGACGATTTCATCGTGGGCTCGGCGGTGGGGGTAGGCGAGAACTACACCTGGGGTGGCCGCTTCCCCTTGTTCCTGGCCGGGCTGCCCATCAGCGTGCCGGCCAAATTCGTGGACCAGCAGTGCGGCTCTTCCATGGCCTCGGTGCACATCGGCGCCATGGAGATCATGACCGGCTACGCCAAGACGGTGCTGGCCTGCGGCATGGACCACCTGACCCGGGTTCCCATGGGCCAGGCCCGCAAGAAGGACGGCATGGTCCGGGTGAACCCTAAGTTGCACGAGGAGCCCCGCTTCGACTCCCTGGACTTCCAGACCGCCCTGGCCATGGGCCTGACCGCGGAAAAGCTGGCCACGCTCAAGGGCATCGAGCGCCCGGCCATGGACCAGTGGGCCAAGCGCTCCCACGACCTGGCGGTGGAGGCCCAAAAACAAGGCTACTTCGCCGAGGAGATAGTGCCGGTGACCGGCTGGGACGCCGAGGGCAAAGATATGGTAGTTGACCGCGACCAGGCGGTGCGCGAGGGCGTGGCCCTGGAAAAGCTGGCTCAGTTGCGCCCGGTGTTCCGGGAGGACGGCCTGGTGACCGCGGGCAACGCCTCGCCGCTGAACGCCGGGGCCTCGGCCATCATCCTGATGGACAAGCAGACCGCCCTGGAGCAGGGCTTGAAGCCCCTGGCCACCATCCGCTCCATGGGCTTCACCGGGGTGGACCCCAGCCTCATGGGCGAGGGCCCGGTGCCCGCCTCGCGCATGGCCCTGGAGCACGCGGGCCTCAGCGCCCAGGACATCGACTATTGGGAGATCAACGAGGCCTTCACCGTGGTGGTGCTCAACGCCATCCAAGAACTGGGCATTGATCCCTCCCGGGTCAACGTGCACGGCGGCGGCACGGCCATCGGCCATCCCCTGGGAGCCACCGGCTGCCGCCTCATCGGCACCCTGGCCCGCATCCTAGAAGAGAACCAGGCCCGCTACGGCTGCGCCACCGCCTGCGTGGGCGGCGGCCAGGGCGTGGCCACCATCATAGAACGAGAAGCCTAAAACCCAGGGCCTCGGGCCCTACATCCGGGGGCGTCCCCCGTGCATAGTGGAGACCAACGTGGACATCAAGAAAATATTCGTGGCCGGGGCGGGCCTAATGGGTGGCGGCATCGCCCAGATATGCGCCACCAAGGGTTACTCTGTAGTCATTCGAGACATCTCCCCTGAGTTCGTGGAAAAGGGGATCGAGAAGGTGGCCTGGTCGGTGGAGAAGCTGGTATCCAAGGGCAAGGTGCCGGGCAGCGTCGAGGAGATTATGGGGCGCATCTCGGGCACCACCGAGCTGGACGCCGCCGCCGAGGCCGACTTCGTGTTCGAGGCGATCATCGAAAACCTGGCCGCCAAGCAGGAGCTCTTCGGCGGCCTGGACGAGATTTGCCCCAGCCACACCATCTTCGCCAGCAACACCTCGGCCATCCCCATCACCAACATCGCCGAGGCCACCAAGCGCCCCGAGCAGTTCGTGGGCACCCACTTCTTCAGCCCGGTTCCCCTGATGAAGATCGTGGAGATCATCCGGGGCCTGCTTACCAGCGACGAGACCATGGACGCGGCCGAGGCCCTGTGCCAGGACGTGGGCAAGGAGACCATCCGGGTGAACCTGGACGTGGCCGGCTTTGCCCTGAACCGGATCAACTTCCCCAGCACCATCGAGGCCATCCGCCTGGTGGAGGCCGGTGTGGTCAGCGTGGACGACATCGACAAGGGCATGCGCTTGGGTTTCGGCCGCCCCATGGGCCCCCTGGAGACCTCGGACATGTCCGGGCTGGACATCGGCTTCAACGCCTACAAGGCAGTGTACGAGGAGACCAAGGACGAGAAGTTCTATCCGCCCATGCTCCTGCAGCGCAAGATCAAGGTGGGGCACTTGGGGCGCAAGACCGGCATCGGTTGGTACATCTATGATGAGCAGGGCCGCAAGCTCGGCCCCGCCCCTCTGGTGCATGACCGCAGGAAGTAATCTCGCTGGCGGCCCCGGACCGTTCCGCGCAAGGGCGGTCCGGGGCCGCGGAGGCGTCTCGGTTTGGGGCCGGGTGTCCGGTGGGGAAATATATTATAGTAAGTCTCTATTATTGAAGCTTTACTGATTATTTTCGGACAAGGGAGGTTCAAGTGGGAAAGAACCCGGGCAAGCGGCTGGCCATACTTAAAAGCGCGGAGTTGATATTCGCCCAGCGCGGTTTCCACGAAGCTACCATTTCCGAAATCGCGGCCGGCGCCAAGGTATCCGACGCCACCATCTACGAATATTTCCCCTCCAAGGAAGCCCTGCTTTTCGCCATACCCGCCGAGTACAGCCTGAAGTACCAGATGGGCAACCGGCACATCCTGAAATACATCAAGGGCAGCAAGAACAAGCTGCGCGCCCTGGTCTACCGGCTGCTGGAGCTCTATGAGGACAATCCGGAGTATGCCAACGTCATCTCCATGATCCTCAAGACCAGCCGCAATTTCACCGAAACCGCCGAGTATCAGGTTATCCAGGAATCCGCCCGCATGATGCGCGAGGTAATCGAGCAAGGCATCGCCGACGGCGAGTTCCGCTCCGGCCTGAACCCGGTGATCGTGCGCAGCATGATCATCGGCACCATCGACAACCTGGTGGTGAGAAAAGGTCTGTTGGGCAAGCCGCAAAACCTGATGGAAACGGCGGAGGGCATCATAGACGCACTATTCAACGGGCTGTTGCAACCGCCGGAGGAAGAGGGCGTGAAAATACGCCTGACCTGGGACCAACCCCGCAAGGACGAGGCCTGATCAGGCCCGCACCGGTTGGCGGTCGGTGGCGGCATGCAGGCCCGGGAGAACGCCACTCATGTTCGATTCGCTTTACTTCGACGACTTCAGCCTGGGGCAAAAGTTCATCTCCAAGGGGCGCACGGTTACCGAGGCCGACTTGGTCAATTTCACGGCGGTGACTTGGGATCACAACAGCCTGCACACCGACGCGGAGTATGCCAAGCAAACCCCCTACGGTAAACGCATAGCCCACGGCATCCTGGGCATCGCCATTCAGGCGGGGCTCACCTCCCATCTCACCGGCGACAGCATCCTCGCCCTTTTGAATGTGAACTGGAATTTCAAAAAACCCGTGTTCATAGGCGACACTCTGCACGTGGAGCAGTGGGTGAAGGAGATGAAGGCCCTGCCCGACGGCAAGCGGGGCGTACTGACCTTTGAGAAGGAGATCATAAGCCAGGACGGCGAGGTGGTGCAGCAGGGCACGATAACCGTGATGCTGGCCCTCCGCCAGCCAGCCTAGCGCCAGTAATTTTTCGTCCCCAAACCCCATGAAATTCATTAGCGCCCACCCAACCGGGTAGAGCTTGCTGGAGTTGCAAGATGGACAACCCTTACGCCAATAAATTGTGGAGAGATAAGAACTGGCCCTCCGACTTTCCCCGGGAGTTGCGTTTCGCCCACGAAGGCCTGCCCCTGTCTGGATATTTGGAGAAGCACAGCCAGGACACCCCGCAAAAGGACGCCATGATTTTTCACGGGCGTCACATCTCCTACCAAGAGTTCAACGACAAGGCCGACTCCTTTGCCCAGTTCCTGCGCCAAGCCGGTATCGGCAAGGGCGACCGGGTGGCCCTGTTTTTGCCCACCTCGCCCAACTTCGCCATCGCCTACATGGGTGTGTCCAAGATCGGGGCGACCACCACGGCCTGCAGCCCCGCCTTCAAGGAGATGGAGCTGGAGTTCCAGCTCAACGATTCCCAGGCCAGGGTCCTGGTCTGCCTGGACGAGTTCCTGGAGGTGGCCAAGGCGGCCCTGCCCAATACTTCGGTGGAAACGCTGGTGGTGACCGGGCTCAGGGACCTGGCCGGCGACGAGAACCTAACCGGCAAGGAAGAGCCGCCGCTTAAGGAGCGGGTGTATTACGACCAGGCCGTGGAGCTGAGCGACATCTTTCGGGACTACGCCTCCGAGCCGTTGGGGGTGGAGATAGACCTGGAGCAGGACATCGCCCTGTTGCAGTACACCGGCGGCACCACCGGCCTGCCCAAGGGGGCCATCCACACCTACTTCAACGTGCTCTACAAGGCCGCCTGCCGGGCGGAGGTGTCCTTCCACGACCTGCGTGAGCAGTTCCAGGACATCGTCACTCTGCAGATGGCGCCGATCTATCACGTGGCGGGCCTGCTGCAGTTCAACGCCAACCTGTACGAGGGCATCACACAGGTGGTGCTCTCCCACTTCTCCCCCCTGGTGGTGCTGCGCACCATCGAGAAGTACCGGCCGCAGTTCCTGGCTTCCCTGACCAAGATGAACCTGGCCATGATGGACATGCCCGGCTCGGAGGAGTTCGACCTGACCAGCGTGCGGAAGAACCTCATCACCTCGGTAGGCCTGCCCCTCAACCAGCAGATAGCCGAGCGCTGGGGTGAGCGCATCGCACCCGGCGCCAAGATCGCCGAGACCGCCTACGGCCTGACCGAGACCCACACTGGGGACACCTTCATGCCCCAGGATCGCCCCGCCAAATACGGGCCCCTGGGGGAGACCTGCTGCGGCATACCCATCTTCGGCACCGAGTTCCGCATCGTATCCCTGGAAGACCGGGGGGTGACCCTGCCCATCGGCGAGGTGGGCGAGATAGTCATCAAGGGACCGGCCAACTGCAAGGGTTATTGGAACAAAGCGGAGGAAACCGCCGAAACCATCGTTGACGGGTGGCTCTACACCGGAGATACCGGCAAATTTGATGACGAGGGATATTTTTATTGGCTGGGCCGCAAGAAGGAGATGATCAAGGTCTCCGGGTACTCGGTGTTTCCCGACGAGGTGGAGATGTTTTTGAACACCCACCCGGCCATCGACTGCACCGGAGTAACCGGGGTGCCCGACGAAAACAAGGGCATGGTGATCAAGGCGGTGGTGGTGCTCAAGGAAGACCAGCGCGGTAAGGTCACTCCCGAGGAGATCATGCAGTGGGCCAAGGAAAAGATGTCCTTTTACAAGGTGCCCAAGGTGGTGGAGTTCCGGGAGGCCCTGCCGCGTAGCGGAGGCACCAACAAGATTCTGCGCCGCCTGCTCTAGGCGGCGGGGCCCGCGTCATAAGGTTTATTTAAAGCGAGCCAAGGGGCAAAGCAGTGAAAACTAACGATCTGGTTACCCTATCCATTGAAGAGCACATCGCGGTGATCACCCTGAACAACCCGCCGGCCAACGCCTGGAGCTTGGCCCTGGCCGAGGCCTTCGAGGCCGCCCTGGATCAGGCCGAGGCCGATGACCAGGCGCGGGTGATCGTCATCACCGGGGGCGAGGCCAAGTGCTTCTCGGCCGGTTTTGATGTGAGCGACGCCAAGAACACCCCCATCACCAGCCCCAAGGTGCGGGCCATGTGGCGGCGGCTGGACCGCATGGACAAGCCGCTCATTGCGGCTATGAACGGCCACGCCCTAGGTGGGGGCCTGGAGCTGGCCTTGTCCTGCCACCTCCGGGTGATGACCGACAACCCCAAGGCCCTCCTGGGCCTCACCGAACTGAATCTGGGCATCATCCCCGGCTGGGGCGGCACCCAGCGCCTGGCCCGCCTGGTGGGGCGCTCCCAGGCCCTGGACATGATCCTATTCAGTAAACGGGTGGGCCCGGCCGAGGCCCTGGAGATGGGCCTGGTGGATCGGTTGGCCCCGGCGGAGGGCTTCATGGACCAGGTAATGGACATGGCCCGCACCCTGGCCGGGCGGGCGCCCATCGCGGTGCGCTGGGTGCTCAAGTCCTTCGCGGCCGGGCTCTACGAGGGCCTGGACGCGGGCCTGGACACCGAGGCCGAGGGCTCGGCCGTGGTGCGCGAGACCGAGGACCGCCAAGAGGGGTTCGCGGCCTTTTTGGAGAAACGCCAGCCCCAGTTCAAGGGCCGCTAAGGAACCAAGATTCGGATTCGTCGCCCTCCCTCGAAGACGGCGCCTGGGGAGTGGCGAGCGAGTGCGGGCGCGTTTTCGCGCGGCAGTGGAGATGACCAAGGTCTTGGGGACACACCGTCCCCAAGACCTTTGACGATTCATCAGGCCGCTCCGCGCCCGGAACGCCTCACAAGATCGAGGGGTACGTCTGGGATAGCTTTTCCTGCCAAGTGTCGAACTTAATTTGACCGCATGTGCTGGTGATCTATTGCGGTGGCGACCTGCCCCGTGTGTGGGCCTTCCTTGGTAAGTACCTTAGGCAAATCAGCTGCGAGACGCTGTTGCTTTCGGAGGCGGCGCCGTGATTACCAACAGCCGCAAGCTCTCCGTACCGGTGGACAGAATGCGGTGGCGCGCGCCTCGGGGAATGAAGACGAAGTCGCCCGGGCCCAGGCGGCGCTCCTGTTGTTCCAGCCGGAAGAGGCACTCTCCGGCCAGCACGTAGAAGGCCTGGTCCGTGGTCGGGTGGTCGTGCTCCTCGGCCTCGCCGCCCGGCTCGATGTTGCCGTGCCAGATCGCCAGGTGCCGGGCCCCGTTGTCCGGGTGGGCCAGGTAATGATTCAGGGTTCCGGAATGCCCCGGCGGCGAGAAGGACGGCAGCCCGTTCAGGTCCTCCAGATTTATGAAGTTCCTCATCGCGTCCTCTCTCGCCTGGGGCCCCCGCCTACATCATGGTGGAGGGTAGCCACAAAATTATCTGCGGGAAGATTATAACCAGGGCCAATCCCACCGAATCCAAGAGCATGAAAGGAGCCGCGCCTATCAGGATGTCCTTCAAGGATACATTGGAAGGTGCGATGCCCTTGATGATGTAGAGATTCAACCCCAGGGGCGGGGTGATTTGGGCCATTTCGGTATTGACCACGAACATGACCCCGAACCAGACCGGATCGAATCCCAGCGCCTTGATGATGGGCACGAAGATGGGGATGGTCACCAGCAGGATGCCCGCCGGATCCATGATGCAGCCCAGGAAGATGAGGATGATGTTGATGCCCACGATCACCAGCCAGGGCGATGCGGACTGCTCCACTAGCCACGAGGAGAGCTGCTGGGGGAGTTGCAGGTAGCTGAGTACGAAGCCGAACAACGAGGCAGCCACCAGCACCCAGCCGATGAAGCAGGTGATGCGGCAGGTGCTCAGGAAAGCGCCCTTGATGGCCTGCCAGCTCAGGCGGCGGTAGGCGAAGCCGATGACCAGGGCCAGGAAACAGCCCACGCCGGCGATCTCGGCCGGAGTGGCGATGCCCAGGTAGATGGACAGTAGCATGGCCATGGCCAGGAATAGGATGGCCCACACCTTGTACAGGGAGCGCCAGCGATCCCGCCAGGTGATGCCCTCCATGCGAGGGGCCAAGGCGGGATTAAGGGCGCAGCGGATGATGATGTAGAGGATGAACATGCCGCTGAGCATCATGCCGGGAACCACCCCGCCCATGAATAGCTGGCCTATGGACTCCTCCACCAGGGTGCCGTAGATGATCATGTAGATGCTGGGCGGGATGAGCGCGCCCAGGGCCCCGCCCGCCGCGATGGAGCCGCAGGACAGGCGCTTCTCATAGCCTCGGTTGACCATCTCCGGCACCGCGATGCGCCCCACCGCCGCGGCGGTGGCGGTGCTGGCCCCGGACACCGAGGCGAACAGGGTGCAGGTGAGCTGGCTGGCCACGGCCAGGCCCCCGGGCAGACGGCCGGTCCATTTGGAGAGCATATCAAAGGCGTCGGTGCTCACCCCGGAGTGCAGGATTATTTCGGCCATGAAGATGAATAAGGGTATGGCCGCCAGGGCGAAGTTGTTTATCTGCCCAAAAGCCGTGGTGGCCACCAGCATCAGCTTGTCGGTGCCCAACATGATCAGCACCAGGGTGAGGGACAGGGCGCCCAGGCTGAAGGCGATGGGAACCCCGATGAAGATGAGCAGGAGCAGGCAAACCAGGATGATGCTTAGCAGGGCCCACCATTCCATCAGTGGCCGCCTTTCTGCGGGGAGAAGGGCTCGCCCTTGCCCGCGAGGTAGCGCAGGTTGCACAACATGCGCACCACCAAAAGCAGGATCACCAGGCCCGAGCCCAGAGGTACCAGCACCTGAAAGGGGAACAGGGGCCAGCGCACCCCGCCCGAGGAGACCTCGTTGTAGACCAGCGACTCCCAGGCCAGCCGCCAGCCTTGCCAGAGCATGATGGCCGCGTAGTAGATGCATACCGCGTCGATGAACAGATCAAGCTTGGCCTTGGCGCGGCCGGTGAAGCGGCCGTAAAAAAAGTCGGCCCGCACGTGGCCGTCGATGGAGGTAGTGTAGGCCGAGCCCAGGTAGACCATGCCCACCAACAGGAAGGCGTTCAAGTCCACCGCCCAGTCGGTGGGAGCATTGAAGAAGTAGCGGCCGCCCACCTCGCGCACCAGGGCCGCCATCATCACCACGGCCAGGGAGCCGGCCAACCAGCCGCTCTGCACGGACAGCCAGTTCACGCCGTCCATGAAGCGGTCGAACCTACTACGGGAAACCGGGTCGCTCATCATTCACCCCCGCGGCCCTTGGGCCGGTCCCCGGGGCCGGAGGGGGCAGGCGCCCCCGGCCCCGGGCCAGTGCTTACTTGCCTTGGTTGAAGCGGTCCAGGATCGCCTTCTTGACCTGTTTGGCCTCGGCGCCCAGGCCCTGCTTCTCGCACTGCTTCACGTACCAGTCCCACACCGGCTGGGTCTTCTTGTACATGATCTCGGCCTGGGCCGGCGGTAGGGTGTAGAACTGCACGCCGCGCTTCTTGGCTTCGGCGATGATGGGGCCGTCCTGGTCCTTTTCATAGATGCCCACCCACTTGGCCCAGAGGTCCTTGGCCCGGGCGGTCTTGATGATCATCTCCTGAAGGTCCTTGGGCAGCTTGCGCCAGGCCTTGTTGCTCATCCACAGGAAGCCGGCCGCATAGCCGATGAGCGGCGGGTTCACCACCTGGTCGGCCACTTCCCACAGGCGGTACTGCTTGAGGGAGTAGGTGGTCATCAGGCCGGCGTCCACCACGCCCTTTTGCATGGCCTGGTAGTACTCGCCGCCGATGGTCATCACCGGCGAGGCGCCCAGCATCTTGATGGCGATGGAGGCCGAGCCGCCGGCCGAGCGGATCTTCATGCCCTCGAAGTCGGCGGTGTTCTTGATCTTCTTGGCCCGGGTGGCCACCTGGAAGTTGTAAGGCGCCACCGGGGTGCAGGTGAGGTACTTGACCTTGGCCACCCGGCTGTAGGCCTTGTCCATGATCTGGGCCACCACGCCGTTGACCCCCAGGGCCCAGCAGTCCTCCCAGCTCCGGAAGTTGGAGGGAAGCTGCTGCCAGTCGCCGATGGCGATCTTGCCGTCATAGTAGGTGGGGTAGGCCATGAGCAGGTCGATGACCCCGTTGCTCAGGGCGTTGAGGGCCTCCTTCTTGCTCACCGGCTCGCCGCCGTAGTGGCGCTCGAACTTAATGCGGCCCTTGGAGTTGGCCTCGATGCGATCCAGCAGGTCATCCACCACCAAAAAGCGCATGTGGCCCTTGGGGTAGACCGATTCATACACCAGCTTGAACTGGGGCTCGGCCGCTTGGGCCGGAGCGCCCACCGACAGGGCCATGACCAGAGCCAGGCAGGCCATTATCAGCCAATAGGACTTTTTCATAGTTTCCCTCCCTTATTAACGCTAGCGCGCCATGAACTCTCTCCCGCCCCGGCACCGCATGGCCGGGGCGCCATATTCACTCGCCGGGCTTCAGACTGGCCGCGAAGTCCAGGATGTCACGGGCGGTGTGGGCCATGGCGTAGTCAACCATGTCCCCCTCGTAGACCACCGCCGCATGTCCCTGGGCCTCGGCCTCGGCAAAGGCGGCCAAGAGGCCCCGGTAATAAGCCAGCTCCTGCTCGGTGGGGGTGAAGACCTGGTTGACCACGGCCACGTGGCTGGGATGGATCAGGGCCATGCCTTGATAGCCCAGGGAGCGGTTGAGCCCCGCGTCCCGGGCCAGGCCCTCCAGGTCGGCCACGTCGTACCAGGAGTTGATCAGCGGTTGGGCCCCGGCCGCCCGGGCGTCCAGCACCAGCTTGGAGCGCAGGTAGAGCGTCTCGGTGCCTTGCTTGCTCCACTGGTAGCCGATGGAGCGCTGGGCGTCGCCGCCGGGCCCGGCGGACATCAGGATGGTGTCCACCCGGGGGCTGGCCGTGGCGATCTCGTAGGCGTGCCGCATGCCCAGGGCGGTCTCCAGGAGCAGCGGCGCGGCGATGGAGCCGGGCTCCATGCCTCGCTCCAACTCCAGGACGCCCAGCATCCGGTCCACCTCGGCCAATTCGGCGGCCTGGTAAACCTTGGGCAGCATCACTGCGGCTAGGTTGGGGTGGACCACGGCATCCAGGTCGCCCTGGGTAAGCCCGGTGGCTAGGCTGTTGAGGCGCACGCAGTAGTAATCGCCCGGCCGGGCCTGCTCCAGCACCGCGCGCACCTCGCGGCGGGCGTCCTCCTTGGAGCTTTGGGGCACCGCGTCTTCCAGGTCCAGGATCAAGCCGTCGGGCTTCACCTTCCAGGCCTTGTCCACCCAGGAAGGCTTGTGCCCGGGCACGAACAACAGGGAACGCAGGGGTCTCATGGGCGGTTCCCAGTTTGCATAATCATTCCTTTTCCGGCGCGGTGGCCGCGCCCGAGGCCAAAAGCGCCTCGATTTCATCAAGGCCGTAGCCCAGCTCGGCCAGCACCTGGCGGGTGTCCTGGCCGATGGCCGGGGCCGGGCTATGCACCTCGGGCATGTAACCGTCGGCCGCGATGGGGGTCTTCACCTGGGTAATGGGCCCCAGGTCCGGATGCTCCAGGGTCTGCAATATTCCCCGCGCCTGCACGTGGGGGTCGTCCAGCACCTGGCCCACGTCCAGCACCGGCCCGCCGGGGATGCCCGCCCGGCGAATCTCGGCCACCACCTCGTCGCGGGTGCGCGAGGCCAGGGCCTGCTCGATAAGCCCGGTGAGTTCGTCGCGGTGGGCCACCCGGTCCTGGTTGGTGATGAAGCGCGGGTCTTGGGCCAGCTCCGGCCTCCCCAGCACCCCCAGCAGCGACTGCCAGAAGCGCTCGGTGGAGGCCCCGATGAACAGATAGCCGTCCGAGGCCTTGAACACCTGGTAGGGCGAGAAGGCGGGCAGGGCCGAGCCGGCCCGGACCGGCAGGTCGCCGTTCATGGAATAGCGGGCGATCAGCGGCGACATCCACGACAGGGCGGTGTCCAGCAGGCTGATGTCCACCCGCTGGCCTTGGCCCGTCTCCTGGCGCTCCAACAGGGCCTTGAGCACGGCCAGGGCGGTGTACATGCCCGCGCCCGTGTCGATCCAGGAGGCCCCGATCCGCACCGGGGGGCTGTCGTCGTGGCCGGTGCAGAGCATGATGCCGCACATGGCCTGGGCCACCACGTCGTAGCCGGGCAGGTTGCTGTAGGGCCCGGTCTGGCCGAAGCCGGAAATGGAGCAGTAGATCAGGCGGGGGTTGATCTCCCGGGCCGCCTCCCAGCCCAAGCCCAGGCGATCCATGGCGCCGGGGGTGAAGCTTTCGACAAGCACGTCGGACTCGGCTATGAGCTTCTTGACCACCTCCACCGCAGCCGGGTTCTTAAGGTCCAGGGAGATGTCGCGCTTGTTGCGGTTAGCCGCCGCGTGGTAGGCCCCGCCCAGCAGGGGACGGAAATGGTCGCCGTGGGGATGCTCCACCTTGAGCACCGAGGCCCCGAAGTCGGCCAGGAGCATCCCGCAGAAGGGGCCGGCCAGGGCGTGGCTCATGTCCAAAACCTTGAGTTCGGCGAACACCGACATGGCTCTCTCCCGCCGCTACTTTCCCTGCCAAACCGGGGGCCGCTTTTCGGCAAAGGCCCTGGGCCCCTCCTTGGCGTCCTCGGTGGTTTTCAAAAGCTCGAAGATGGTGGTCTCCAGGCGGATGCCCTCGTCCAGGCTCATGCTTTGGGAGCGCACCACCAGCTCCTTTATGGCCTGCAAGGCCAGGGGCGGGCTGGCCGCCAAGGCCCGGGCGTACTCGTCGGCCGCCTCCATGAGCTTCTCGCGGGGCACCACCTTGTTGATCAGCCCGAAGCGCAGGGCCTCCTCGGCGCTGAGCCGCCGCCCCAGGAGCACCATCTCCATGGCCACGGCGTAGGGAAGCTGGCGGGCGATGCGCTGGGTGCCCCCGTTGGCCGGCAGGATGCCCCGCTTCACCTCGGGGATGGAGAACACCGCGTCCTCACAGGCCACCCGGATGTCGGTGGCCAGGAGCAGGGTCATGCCTCCGGCCAGGCAGTAGCCGTTGATCGCGGCCACGATGGGCTTCCACACCTCCAGGCCTCGGTTGAGGATCTGGTCCTTCTGGGTCTGCCAGAACTCGTACTTCTCGGGCTGGCGGGGGATGGTGGTTTTGAGGTCCGCCCCGGCGGTGAAGGCCTTGTCGCCCGCGCCGGTGACCACTGCCGCCCAGATCTCCGGGTCGTCGCGCACCTGGCACCAAGCCTCGGAGAGCAGGTGATAGGTTTCCGGGTCCATGGCGTTCATCACCTCGGGACGGTTGATGGTGATGTGGGCGATATGGTCTTCCACCGAGAAGAGAACCTTCATGAAGAGCATCTCCCGGGCAGGGTGGGCGGTCGGGGGAAAAGCGGCAGCTCGGGGCCGGCCGCGCATTGGTTTCCATGGTTGTTAGCAAATCGATTTTAAGCGTGTCAACAATATTATTTTAAATACATTTAATATTTTAGTTTTAATTAGTTTAACTATTGTGAATCATTATTTTTATATTTAACCCCCCGGTCGAGGATAGGTGTTTCATTGACAAAAAAGGCCCGGCATACTATGGAAGGAGCAAACACCACCAGCCGGGGAGTCGCTATACCTTGAACGACCGTCAACAGGCCAGCGCCGAGTACATCCGGGATCTGTTGGCCAAAAACCCCATGCCCCGCAACCAGGTCGCGGTGATATCCGGCCTGTCCAACACCTACATTCGCGACCTGGAGCAGGGCATCATCGCCAACGTGGCCCGGGACAAGCTCATCTCCCTAGCCGTGGCCCTGAACTTGAACCTGGGCGAGACCGACCAGATGCTCAACATCTTCGACCGGGCTCCCCTGTCCATGCAGGACATCCCCATATTCTTGGCCACCGCCGAGAAGGGCAACATCACCTCGGCCCTGCTGCCGGTGCGCGACCGCTACTCCCTGGACCTGATGATGCTCTCGGCCGAGCGCCTACCCGGCCGCCATGTGGTGGTCAGCTCCGAGCCCACGGTGTGCCTGCGGGCCGAAGGCCACCGCCTCTACTCCGAGCGGCGCCTGGCGGAGCAGCATCCTATATACGGCGAACTGGTGGAGACCATCGGGCGGGAGCGCCTGCGGGCCCTGGAGCGCAGCGCTGCGGCCCACCCGGTGGAAAACTACATCTGCCGCCACTGCCTGGAAGAGTACCTGCGCCACTGTGCGGACCCGGTGGAACGCGGCTGGCGCATCAAGCATCTGGAGCAAGTGCGCGACTTCCTCATGCGCTACGACAACTTCAAGTTGTTCCTGATCAACTCCTGCCCCACCTTCAGCTTTGTGCTGAAGATGCCTCTGCCCGAGACCGGCGAGAACGAGAAGCTGCTCATCACCCGCCTGCCTCCCCACCGCTTCCAGACCCCGCGCACCGGCAAGCTAACCGGCTTCACCACCGACAACCAAGTCGTGATCCAGAACTTCAAAGATGAGTTGCGTGGCTTAACCGCCACGGTGCATCAGGAGCTCCTCGACCGGGACAAGCTGCTGACCTATCTAGGCAGCCTGATCAACGGCTAGATTGCCGCGTTGGACTTCTAAAATTTCCGACGCGCTCGAAACCTGATGCGGTAATCTGCCACGAAGCTGAGCAGAATCATCTGATTCTGCTACAGCCCCCATCTTCGTCTTCCATGGTTTAAAAGCTTAGCCAAGAGAGGCGGACAGGACCTAATGAGGTCCTTTTGGATAGCAGCGCCTAGATCAAAAATGAACCGCCCCAGGATTGCCGGGGACTCCATTAATTGATGATGGAGTTATGCCCAAACAAACCAGATAGTAGCATAGGTGGAAGACCTGAAACGAAAGCGCCTGTTGGGGATAGTGTTGGAAAAATAAAATTATGGCAAAAAAATGCTTAGGATAGCCCCTAATCCAGTAATAATATTTGGTGGGCGATGCGCGATTATAACGCGCAGTCTTTGTCTCCGGGGGGCGACGCTCTGTCTGGTAAAATCAATCAATTGTCACATCATAACCAAGTAGTTTTGATACCTGCATTGAAGATTCGTTTAAGCGATACCGCATTTGGTATATAGCTGTTTTGGTCATTCTTTGGGTGGGGCCAGAAATACTTAGGGAGTAAACCGGTTTCTGGGTGTAGTCGAAAATAGGGACTGCGATGCATCGTATACCCTCGGCCCATTCTTCATCATCCACGGCGAAGCCTTGGGTTTTAATGTTTTTCAACTCTGCGCGAAATACCTTGATGGAAGAAATCGTATTGGGAGTCCTCTGCGTGAGTGTCCCATAACCTTTGATATAGGAAGAGACTGTTTCTTCATCGGAAAAAGATAAAATTGCTTTGCCGAGGGCAGTGGCGTGCGCAGCCCCTCGGCTACCGGGCGGCAACTCTGATTTAAGCGGCTTTTGGCTTTTGACCAAGTCTACTACCACCAATTCATTATTCTCAATGCAACCAAGATTAACCGTTTCACCGAATTCCGCACTGAGCTCCAACATGACATGCTTGGCCAGATCTCGGATTTCCAGCCTGTCGACCACTAATCGCCCAAAGCTAAACATACGCAACGTAGTTCTGAATTTACCATCCCCCTCCTGAGCTACGTATCCTATGTCTCTTAACGTAGCGACAAAGCGATAGACGGCACTACGATTAAACCCCAGCAATTTGGCGAGTTGGGAAACAGTTAAGGGGCCTTGTAACGCCAACAACTCCAAAGCCATTAATCCTTTCTCCAAGGAACCAATTCGGTAATAGGGTTTATTTTTATCGGTTTCATTTTGATCCATAATATTACTCCCTTGCATGTAGCGTTTCGTTGAACTGTCAAAGGCGACTAAAAAAGAGAAAACAGTAGAACATCGGTGCGTTGCTATTTGTCGGGTACGTACTTCCTCAAGGTATAGCACGACCTGCAAGCCGGCTTGGGATGAGAAAACAATATAAAAACAGAATAAACCGCTAGAGCCTATATCAGAAGTTTGGCCTTGGCGTATACAAAAGTATAGTTTAGTCCCAATTTGGGGCCTTGCCGCCGAGAAGCGTCCGGGCCTTTGCTGTCATTTTAAGTGCACCAATTAAAAGCACCATCCATATTGTGAAATTGCCGATCAATTTATAACCTTTAAAAATTGCTTTGTCAAACAAGCAAAAAACAGCTTATAAACCAATAAAATCGTATAGATAACAATTCAATCTCAATGTGATTTTGGAGATTGACACCATAATATATCTAGGCTATAAAAGTACCACATAATAAATGGTGTGTTCGCATTGTGAACACACTGCCCCACGGATACCATCGCGAAAGGAATCGACAACATGGCCAAGCTTAGCCGAATTGATCTGCAGCGTATGAAAAATGAGGGAAAGGCTGTGGCTTGGGTGACCGCGTATGATTTCCCCACCGCCCAGTTCGCCGAAAAGGCTGGCATGGACATGCTCCTGGTCGGGGACTCCCTGGGTATGTGCGTGTACGGCTACGAGGGCACCATCCCGGTCACCGTTGACCAGGCAATCATGCACTGTGAAGCGGTGCGCAGGGCGGCGCCCAAGACCTTCGTCATCGGAGACATGCCTTTCCTTTCCTACCAGACGACCAGTTCGGATGCCGTGTTGAACGCGGGCCGGTTTTATAAAGAGGCCATGGTGGACGCGGTGAAGTTGGAGGGTGGGATAAGAGTTTGCGACCAAATCCGGGCCATCGCGGACGCAGGTATGCTCATCATGGGGCACATCGGACTTACCCCGCAGAGCTCCGGCCAACTGGGAGGCTTCAAGGCCCAGGGCACCACGGCGGCCTCGGCCATGGACTTGATCCGCGATGCCGAAGCCATTCAAGAGGCCGGTGCTTTCTCGCTGCTGGTGGAGGCGGTTCCGCCGGAGGTTTGCCGGATCATCCGCGATCGGCTGGATATACCGGTCTACAGCATCGGGGCCGGCATGCATGCCGATGGGCAGCTGATGATCTGCGCGGACATGTTGGGAATTTTTAAGGCGTTCACGCCCAAGTTCGTCAAAAGATATGCCAACCTTGGCGACCAAATTGTGGATGCTTTTCAGACCTACGTCAAAGAGGTTAAGGAAGTTGCTTTTCCCGCTGCGGAGCATTCTTACAATATGGTTTCCGGCGAGCTGGACAAGCTGAATCAGCTGCTAAACGACTGATGCCAAGAATCCGATAGAGACGAAAAGGTACTGAACCTTTAAGCGGGATGCCGGCGAAATGGAAGCTCACATCAATAGAACGAATTTCAATGGCTTAAAGAGAATTGTAACCGCTTTAAATTCAATAAATGAACGGGTAGGCCATTGGTCGTCATGGCTTACAACGCTTTTAGTAGGCGTTGTTTTCTGCGACGTGGTCATGCGCTACTTGTTCAATACCAGTTACGTCTTTATGCAGGAATTGGAATGGCACGTTTTCGCCATGGCTTTCCTGTTTGGCGCCGGGTACACCCTTAAACGAGATAGTCATGTAAGGGTCGATATCTTCTATCAGAATGCAAGCAAGGAGAAAAAGGCCTGGATCAATTTGTTGGGCACGGTTTTCCTGCTAATTCCAGGATGCGTGATGATTATTTTGACTTCGTTGCCTTGGATATGGGAGTCCATAAAAGTATTGGAGCACTCTCGCGATCCTGGAGGCATTCCGTTGAGATTTATCATTAAATCAACTCTGCCAATAGGGTTTTTATTTCTTTTATTGCAGGGCTTTTCTGTCGTTCTCTCAAGCATAGTAACCATATTTGGCGATGACAGCACTGAGGAGCAATAGAAACTCATGGAGTTCATAACCGAATATTTGGCGCTATGGATGTTCGTGGTGCTCACTGTATTAATCCTCCGCGGGTACCCTGTCGCTTTCGGGCTCTTGGGGACTGCGCTGGTGTTTGGCCTGCTAGGCATATTTTTTCAAGACATCACAGGATTCAGATACCAAGAACTGCTAGCCATTCCGCTCAGGGCTTGGGGCACCATGACCAACGTGGTACTCATGGCGATCCCTCTGTTTATTTTTATGGGAATGGCCCTGGAGAGATCTGGGCTGGCCGAAGACCTACTGGAAACCATGGGGCTTTTGTTTGGCAAGCTCAAGGGTGGGTTGGCAATCTCGGTAGTGGTGGTTGGAGTTTTATTGGGCGCCTCCACGGGTATCGTGGGGGCGACTGTCGTCACTATGGGGCTCATTGCCTTGCCTGCCATGTTGAACCATGGCTACAAACCTGAACTTGCCACCGGGACCATCATGGCCTCGGGTACCTTGGGGCAGATCATCCCACCTTCCTTAGTGCTGGTGGTGGTGGCTGACATAATTCAAATCCCGGTGGGCGACCTTTTTATGGCCGCAGTTTTGCCCGGCCTGATACTATCCGGACTCTATATTATTTACATTATCATCTACTCAAATAAAGCCAAAGGTGTTGCCCCCGCAGTCGACCGGAGCAAGCTGGGGGTTAGCAATAATGCCGAAGTTTTTCAAAGAGTCCTAAAAACCCTTCTGCCGCTATTAATCCTTATCGTATTGGTGTTGGGCTCCATTTTCGCAGGCATCGCATCACCTACGGAAGCCGCTTCGGTAGGTGCGGTTGGCGCTATTGTCCTTTCAATTATAAACAAAAAATTCAGCTATAAAATGCTCAAAGAAGTCACGCTGGAAACCACGAATTTAACCTGCATGGTTTTCACTATAATTATAGGAGCTCGGGCATTTGGCTTGGTTTTCAGGGCCCTGAACGGGGACGAAATCCTCATGGATTTTGCTAGTCAAATAGTTGAGGCGCACTCTCGTTGGGTCTTCTTGGCCATTATCATGGTCATAATATTCGTTCTGGGATTCTTTCTGGAGTTTATCGAAATATCCTTCATATTCTTGCCGATGCTGGCGCCCATGTTGATCTCGTTCGATTTCGATCCATTGTGGATAGCTCTGCTTATTGGCTTAAACCTTCAGTGCTCATTTATGACACCTCCTTTCGGGTTCTCGATATTTTTCCTCAAAGGAGTCGCTCCTCCGGAGATTGACACCCTCCAATTATATAGAGGGGTGGTCCCTTTTATTGTCTTGCAGTTAATAGGAATAGCACTGGTTGTATTGATTCCGTCAATGGCTACCTGGCTGCCTAAGGTTGTGTTCGGCCCCTAAAAAATATGGTCGAAACAGCCAACTCTTAACCTGTTGACCTTTAGCGTTAACAACATAGGCCTGAACCTATAATGAGCAAGGAGCAGACATGACACGACGGAAAGAGGAAATCTCCAGCGAGAAAGGACAAAAAATGAACCGACGCCAAGCCCTAAAGAAGGTAGGAATCGGTGCAGCCGCAGCGACTGGCGTCATTGTCGGAGCTCCTGCGGTACATGCCAAGAAGCGCTACCATTGGAAAATGGTGACCGCCTGGGGCCCCAACATGCCCTATCTGCAGACCGAGACAGAGGCATGGGCCAGGATGGTCGACAAGATGAGCGACGGCCGCCTGAAAATCAAAGTCTACGCCGCCAACGAGTTGGTCCCTGCCTTTGGTATTTTTGACGCGGTCTCAAGCGGCACCTATCAAGCCTTTCATTGCACGCCGTATTTCTGGGCCGGCAAGGTCCCCGCTTCCCAGTGGTTCGCGTGCGTGCCCTTTGGCCTCAACGCTCAGGGCATGAACGCCTGGCATTTTCATGGCGGCGGATTGCAGCTGTGGGAAGAGGCCTACAAGCCTTTCAACTTGATTCCGCGCGTGGCCGGCAACTGCGGTTTCCAGATGGGCGGTTGGTTCCGGCGCAAGATCGAGACCATGAACGACTACAAGGGCCTCAAGATGCGCATCCCCGGGCTGGGCGGCAAGGTGGTTGCCAAGGCCGGCGGCACCGTAACCCTAACCGCGCCTCCCGAAATCTTCACCAGCCTGGAGCGCGGCGTTATCGACGCCGCCGAGTTCGTTGGCCCCCTGCTGGATATGAAAATGGGCTTGTACAAAGCGGCTCCTTATTACTACTACCCGGGGTGGCACGAGCCGGGCAGCGTTAGCGAGGCCACCTTCAACGCGGAGGCCTACAACTCGCTCCCCAAAGACCTGCAGGCCCTGCTTGACTACACTACCCAGACCCTGAACTTCCGCATGCTCACGGGCTTTGAAGCCGACAACTCCGGGGCCTTGCGCAAGCTGGTGGAGGTCTACAAGGTCCAGCTCAAGGCCTTCCCGCCCGACGTCCTGCAGGGGCTAAAGGTGCTGGCCGACGAGGTCCTGGAGGAAGAGGCCGCCAAGGACCCCATGGCCAAGAAGACCCATGAGAGCTTCAAAAAGTTCCGGGACAAGATCGGCCCCTGGAGCATGGTGTCCGAGAAGGCCTTCTACGATCACCTTCTCAGGAACTACAAAGTAGCGTCATAGGCCTTATCTAGCCATAGATCGCCAGCCGGGCGTGGGCAATGCGCCCGGCTGGCCTTTGGAGGCCATGTTTTAATCCGGAGGATGCAAGGTGGCTCAGATATTGCGGGGAATTGAAAAGATAGAAATATTGACCCTACTGGACAACTACGTGGACATGGTGGCCCAGGATAATAGCGATATGGTCCAAAGGGCCATGCCCCTGGATGACGGATATTTTCGCAAGAGCGTAGCCGCTGAACACGGATACTCCGCGGTGCTTTCCGTGGATGACGGTCAAACCTCTAGAAAACTCTTGTTCGACTTCGGCTTTTCCGAGCACGGTGCGGTGTACAACGCCGAAATCCTCGGGGTCGATTTTGCTGAAATTGAATGCGTGGCGCTCTCTCACGGCCACCCGGATCATCTCGGAGGTTTCGCGGAAGTCGCCAAACTTTTAGGGAATGTGCCCATGGTGGTTCACCCCGCCGCCTTCATCAACAACCGGTATTTGAAGACCCCGGCCGGGACCCTGCTCCAATTCGCGCAGTTCACCGAGGAACAAGTAAGAGAAGCGGGGCTGCTGTTAATCAAGTCGGAGGGGCCATATCCTCTTCTTGACAAGACCATGCTCTTTTTGGGGCGGGTACCTCGCCAAGTTCCCTTTGAGACCGGTTTGCCCGGCTTTTGCCACCATGACGGCAACGAGGAACATCTGGACGCTATCGACGACGACTCGGGCCTGGTTTGCCATCTGAAAGGCAAGGGTTTGGTCATCCTGGCGGGGTGCGCTCATAGCGGAATCATAAATATGGTGAAGTGGGCCCGTGAGGTGACCGGGGTCAGTAAAGTCCATGCGATCATGGGCGGCTTTCATCTCTCCGGTGAATTTTTTGAACCGGTAATCGAACCGACTATCGAGGCCCTTAAGGAGATAGACCCAGACTATATCTTGCCAACTCACTGCACCGGTAGAAAGGCCGCCATGCAAATTGAGGCCGCCATGCCCGATAAATTTATTCTGAATATGGCCGGGACCAAAATAACCTTCCAAGCATAATCGACGTCCCCCCCACAATCCAGGGAAGGGGGCCATAGGCTCCCGTTGGTAGGGGGGATTTTATTTGACCTGGTAGACAATCATCCCCCTATGAGGAGTCAGACTTCGCCGCACATTGATCATGCCGATTGTAGCTTTTTCTTGAGGACTTAGTAGGGGGTTTTCCCGAGCTAATGTCAAAAGTTGTATTTCGGCTTAGTCGGCTTTCCTCTCTTCCTTGATTCCATCCACGGATATGATTTTCTGGATCACCTCGGCCAGCCGCTTGGACCCATCTAGGCGGCGCAATTTTTCCCTGGCGCTCAGGTGACCTGCCCCCCTTAACCCGGTCCAATTTTTAAGTTAGGATTTTGGGCCGAGAAGGGAAACTTCTAAGCCCCCAGCGCCGCAGGCGATGCGTAGAGCGTTTGCAGCAGCGGCTGGGGGTTTCCCAGAGAAGGGTCTGTAGGGTAAATCGGCCAGTCCAGGTCCACCCAGCGGCTTGAGCCTAAGATCAAAGACGATGAAGAGGCCTTGCGTGGTGAGATCGTCAAGCTTGCCAGCAAGTATGGTCGCTATGGTTACCGTCGGATTACGGCACTTTTGCGGCGTGACGGCTGGCGGGTGAATCACAAGCGGGTGGAGCGCATCTGGCGCCAGGAGGGTTTGAAGGTGCCCCAGAAGCAGCCCAAAGGAGGCAGGCTATGGCTGACTGACGGCTCCTGTGTGAGACTACCATGTATGGTCTTATGACTTCGTGGCTGATCGCACCCATGATGGCCGCTCCTTGAAGATGCTTACGGTGATCGATGAGTACGAGCGGGGCAGCTTGGCTATTTTGACCAAGCGCAGGATCAGGTCGGACGACGTGCTCCACTGCCTGGCCGATCTTTATCTGAGGAATCCCCGATTACATCAAGAGCGACAATGGTCCTGAGTTTACGGCCAAGCAGGTAAGGAACTGGCTGCAACGAGTCGGGGTGAAGACCCTCTTCATCGAGCCCGGCAGCTCCTGGGAGAACGGCTATATCGAATCTTTCAACGGCAAGTTGAGGGATGAACTCCTGAATCGGGAGATCTTTTACACCCTCAGGGAGGCCCAAGTGCTCATCGATGACTGGCGGGTGGAGTACAATACCTTCCGGCCCACATGTCCCTGGGCTACCAGCCGCCTGCTCCGGAGGCCATCCTGCCAAAGGGCGGCCGGGCTATCTTCACCGGCCTTCTTAACCTGAAAAATAAAGAGGGCCTAACTCGAGAAATGGTACATTGATCGGGGGCAGGTCATGCTGCACGAGCTGGGCGCGTATGTTTAGTTGCTTCCCACGATCTCCCGCTGAAAAAATGAAGGGGGGTTAGCCTCTGAGGCCAACCCCCCGAATAAACTTGGAGCGGGAGACGGGATTCGAACCCGCGACCCTCAGCTTGGAAGGCTGACGCTCTAGCCGGGCTGAGCTACTCCCGCGTGGATTCGGGCGATTATAGCACGGGGGGGCCCCGGCGGCAATTTGGGCCCCTCGTTGACAGAGGGCAGCGGCTCTAGTAGGTTACTCGGGGGCTGCATCCCTGATAATTTTAATACCTTTCGGAGGCTTAACATGGCCTGTCTAGTGGTGCTAGGCACCCAATGGGGCGACGAGGGCAAGGGCAAGATCGTGGACCTGCTGGCCGAACAGGCCGAAGCCATCGTGCGCTTTCAAGGCGGCAACAACGCCGGTCACACCCTGGTGGTGGACGGCGAGAAATTCATCTTCCATCTGGTCCCTTCCGGCGTTTTGCACCAGGACAAGGCCTGCTACATCGGCAACGGCGTGGTGATCGACCCCGAGGTGCTCCTGGCCGAGATGGCCAAGCTGGAGGGCAAGGGCATCGCGGCCGGGCCTGAGAAGATCCGCGTCAGCGAGCGGGCCCAGGTGATCATGCCTTATCACCAGGCCCTGGACAACGCCCGCGAGGCGGCCAAGGGCGAGGGCGCCATCGGCACCACCGGCCGGGGCATCGGCCCCTGCTACGAGGACAAGGCCGCTCGGGTGGGCCTGCGCATGATCGACCTGTTGGAGCCCGACACCCTGCGCGAAAAGGTGGAGGAGAACTGCGCGGCCAAGAACTACCTGCTCACCGGCTACCTGAACAGCGCGGGCATCCCCGCCGAGCCCATCATTGAGCAGTATTTGGAGTTCGGTCAGCGTCTGGCCCCCCACATCACCGACGTGGCTGTGGAGCTGGACGACATATTGAACGACGGGGGCAACGTGCTCATGGAAGGCGCCCAGGGCACCCACCTGGACATCGACCACGGCACCTATCCCTATGTGACCTCCTCCAACCCGGTGGCCGGTTCGGCCTGCACCGGGGCCGGGGTGGGCGTCACCCGCCTGGACAAGGTGGTGGGCGTGGTCAAGGCCTACACCACCCGCGTGGGCGGCGGGCCTTTCGTCACCGAACTGACCGGCAAGACCGGCCAGTGGCTCCAGGAGAAGGGGGCCGAGTTCGGGGCCACCACCGGGCGTCCCCGCCGCTGCGGCTGGCTGGACATGGTGGTGGTGCGCCACTCGGTGCGCCTGAGCGGCATCACCGGTCTGGCCGTGACCAAGCTGGACGTGCTCACGGGCCTGGAGAGCATCAAGATCTGCGTGGGCTACAAGACCAGCCAGGGCGAGGTGATCCAGCGGGTGCCCGCCAGCCTCAAGCAGCTGGAGCTGTGCACCGCGGTGTACGAGGAGCTGCCAGGCTGGAGCGAGGACATCACCGGCTGCCGCGCCTACAACGAGCTGCCCGCCAACTGCCAGGCCTATCTGGAGCGCCTGGCCGAGCTGGCCGGCGCGCCCCTGGCCGTGGTCTCGGTGGGCCCGGGCCGCGAAGAGACCATCATGCTGGACGACGCCTGGGCTTGATCCCCATCCGGCACAACGCCTGCTATCAGGCCGGAGCCCACGCGGCTCCGGCCTTTTTTGCGCCCCCTGGCGGGGCCAATCGCATAACATAGGGGCATGGAACAGTTCCACTGGCAGCGCATCCTGGAGTTCGTGCGCGGGGTGAGCCCCTTTGACGGCCTGGACCAGGCCACCCTGGAGCGCATGGTTTCGGCCATGGAGGTGGCCTTCTATCCCCGGGGCCAGGTGATCCTGGAGCGGGGCGGCACTACCCCTGGCTACCTCTATTTCATCCAAAGCGGCTCGGCCCGGGTGAGCCTGCCCGACCCCGAGGCCGAAGGCGGCGAGCTGTTGGTGGACGAGCGCGGCGAGGGCGACACCTTCGGCGCCCTGTCCATGCTCCAGGGCGGCTCGGCCATGTTCCGGGTGAGCGCCCGGGAAGACCTGATCTGCTACCAGCTGCCCAAGGATGCTTTTCTGGCCCTGTGCGCCGAGCACCCGGAGATAAAGAGCCGCTACTCCGCCTCCCTGGCCAGGAATCTGCGCGCGGTGCGCGAGCAGGTGACCTGCGAGCTGCCCGCCGTGGCCGGCCTGGAAGGCCTGAGCCTCAGCGCGGCCCTGGTGCGCTCCACGGTGGGCGAGCTGATGAGCGCCCATCCGGTGACTTGCGCGCCCATGATGCCGGTGCGTTCGGCGGCGCGCATCATGACCCAGCGCCAGGTGGGCTCCATCGTGGTGGCCGAGGAGGGCGGCCATCCCCTGGGCATCCTCACCGACACCGACTTCCGGGTGCGGGTGATGCTCAGGGCCCGCAGCCTGGACGACCCGGTGGCCGAGTTCATGTCCACCCCACCCCACACCATCGCGCCGGACGCCTATGCCTTCCAGGCGCTGTTGGCCATGAGCCACCACGGGGTGCACCACCTGGTGGTCACCGAGGACGAGCGCGTGGTGGGGGTGCTATCCGACCGCGATCTCCAGGCCATGACCGGCTCTTCGCCCGTCGGAGTGGTCAGGGCTATCGACCACGTGGGCTCGGTGGACGAGCTGGTGCGCCTGCATCCCAGCATCGACCGGGTGGTGGAACTGCTGCTCAAAATGGGCGGCTCGGCCAAGGAGATGCTCCAGATCGTCACCGAGTTCAACGACCGGGTCACGGTGAAGCTCATCGAGCTGATCGAGGAGGACATGGACAACCGGGGCCAGGGGCGGCCGCCGGTGCCCTATTGCTGGATGGCCCTGGGCAGCGAGGGCCGCCGCGAACAGACCCTGCGCACCGACCAGGACAATGCCCTGATCTTCGCCAACGTGCCCGAAAGCAGCGCCACCCGGGTCAAGGCCTGGTTCCTGGGCTTCGCCGAGCGGGTGGTGGAGGGCCTGGTGCGCTGCGGCTTCCCGCGCTGCACCGGCGGGGTGATGGCCTCCAACCCGGACTGGTGTCAGAGCGAGACCGGCTGGCGCAACACCTTCCTGCGCTGGGTGCAAGACCCCAAGCCCGCCACCCTGCGCCTGGGCAGCATCTTTTTCGACTTCCGTGAGATATACGCGGAGGCCGACTATTTGGAGGCCCTGGGCCTGGCCTTGCGCGAGGCCATCGAGGTGAACCGTCTGTTCCTCAGGCACATGGCGGCCAACTCCCTGTACAACCGCCCGCCCCTGGGGTTCCTTAGGCAGTTCGTGGTGGAGAAAAGCGGCGAGCACGCCAACCAACTCAATCTGAAGCTTTCGGGCCTCACGCCCATCGTGGACGGGGCACGGGTCATGGCCCTGGATCTGGGCATCACCTCCACCAACACCCTGGAGCGCCTGGCGGCCATAGAGGCGCGGGGCATCATCAAACCCGAGCTGGCCGCGGACCTGAAAGAGGCCTTCAGCTTTATTACGCTGCTGCGCATCAGCCGGCACCTGGAGGCGCGGGCCGCCGGGAAGACCCCGGACAACTTCGTGGACCCGGAGAGCCTGACCAACTTCCAGCGCAAGATGCTCAAAGAGGCCTTCAAGGTGGTGAGCGAGTTGCAGAGCCTGTTGGAGCAGCGCTATCAAACGAGGCTTATCACCTAGGGGTTTTGAGTTGATCGTCAGCAGCCCCCTTAATCTCGCGGCGCATGATGCGCTATGCTGATATGCAGCCAATGACGACCTATACAAGGAGCACCCGCCATGACCGCCGACTATCTGGAGCCCCGAGAGCCCCGCGCCGGCAGCGCCAGCTTTCTGCTGATCCTGCTGGCCATCATCCTGCCGCCCCTGGCCGTGGCCCTGTCCTCCGGCCTGGGCGGCCGCTTCTGGCTAAACATCCTGCTCACCCTTCTGGGCTACATCCCCGGCCTGGTGCACGCCATCTGGGTGGTGGCCAAGACCGCCTAGGAAACCGGAACCTGCCCGTGGAGACCCGTCCTTGAGCCTGGTCAAGGCCCGGCTGGGGAACCTGCTGGCCCGGCAGCGCGCCCGGAGCCGCGGCTTGCACCCGCACGCCCAGGCCAACCTGGAGGCGCTGGAGGGGCTGGACCCCAGCACGCCGCTGGACCAGTGCCGCTTCGTGGTGCTGGACCTGGAGACCACGGGCATGGACCCGGAGCAGGACCGGGTGGTGAGCGTGGGCTCGCTGCGCATCGCGCAGGGCAGGGCGCTGTTGGGCGAGAGCTTTGCCGAGTTGGTGAACCCGGGGCGGGACATCCCGGCCGAGGCCATCAAGGTGCACGGCATCACCCCGGACAAGATCGCCCACGCGCGCCACGGGGCCGAGGTGTTCGAGGACTGGCTGGGATTTTTGGGCCGCGACATCCTGGTGGCCCATTACGCCCGCTTTGACCTGCACTTCATCAACCACGTGATGCGTGAGCGCTACGGCTTTCCCTTGCAGAACCTGATCATCGACACGGTGCTCATGTGCCAGGCCATCGTGTTGCCCGGCGATCCCTACGGCATTGCCCGCCACCAGAAGGCCTGCCGTTTGGAGTCCTTGGCCGCGCGCTTCGGCATCCCCACCCCGGAGCGCCACACCGCCCTGGGCGACGCCTTGATAACCGCCATGGTCTTTCAGCGGATGCTGGCCCGGTTGTCCGTGGTGGGACCGGGGCGGCTAAAGGATTTGATGCGGGTGGCGCAGTTGAAGTAGGGGGTTTACGCGGCGAGGCCGCTTGGTATAGCCTTGCCGCAAAGGGGTGCACATTGCGGGAATCGCACACGCTCATAGCGGCCTGGGTGGGCCGCCGCCTCAAGCAGCTCCGGGGTGAACGGACCCAAAAGGAGTTCGCGGACCAGCTCGGCCTGAGCCAGGCCCAGTACAACCGCTACGAGACCGGCAAGCGCCTGGCCCACGACAAGGTGCTGGCCGGGGTGGCGGGCATCTGCGGCCTGAGCCCGGAGCAGGTGATCTGGGGCGACGAGCTGCCCGCCGGGGCCCAGCCCCAGGCCGAGGCCGCCCGCGACGTGGCCGAGCTGATCGCCCTGCTGGACGACGAGGCCCGCGAAGACCTCTTCGTCTTCCTGAAAAACAAGACCGAGGACCTGGCCCGCAAGCGGCGCTCCGAAGCCCGCCACGCCCTGCGCGTTCTGCAGGGGCTTCAGAAGAAGGCCATCTAACAATACCGGCCGGCTTCGCCAGACGCCGGCATACTGCGTTGCTGGCATCGCTCCAGCCTCGCCGTAGTTTCAGCTACGCCTCCGGCTGTCGCTCGCCAGACGCCTTGCCTGCCGCCGCCTGGCTGTGCCGGTGACCTGCCTAGTCTGGTTATTCCAAACCACAAATTAATCTGATCGAAAAAAGATGAGTTTCGCGTAAAAAGACTGCGCAGGACTTATACGGGGAAGTCCACCTTTATCTTGTACATCTCCTTGGCGGGCATGGAGCATATCTTGTCCACGCCCGTGTCCTTGGCGATCCGGGCCAGGTTGGCCTCGATGTCCTCCATGGACTCGGCGATGAAGGTAAACCACACGTTGTAGTCGTGGCCCCGGCGGTAATTGTGGGTCACCCCGTGGTAGGCGTTCACCGTGGCCACGAAGGCCTCGAACTTGTCCTCCGGCACCTGGGCGGCGCACAGGGTGGAAGCAAAGCCCAGGGCGGTGGAGGTGAAGTTGCCTCCAATGCGCCGGATGACCCCGCTTTCTTTCAGGGCGGCCAGGCGCTCCAGCACCTCGTCCTCGCTCAGGCCCAGCTCCTGGCCCAGCTTGGCAAAGGGGCGCTCATCAATGGGCAGGCGCGACTGCACCGCCCGCAGGATGGCCTTGTCCGTGTCGTCCAGGTGATGGCTCATGTTTGGGTCACTTCCCCAGGGGAATGCTGGCCGTGCCGGTCCAGTGCAATACAAAGGGCCGCTTGGCGTCGGAGAATTGCCTGACCAGGGACACCAGCTCCTTGGTCAGGTCGCGGTCCGCGGCCACCAGGTAGGAGAAGTTGTCCTGGCGCTTGATTCCGCCAAGGTCCCTCACCGCGCCTTGGGTGGGGCCCCATTCGGTGTAGCCGCCAGCCAGCGTTACCAAACCCTTGCGGAAGCCGGCCATGTATTCCAGGGGGCTCATGCCCGGCCCGGGCTTGGGCGCCACCACCACGAAATGGATGTGCGCGGTCTGGGCCAGGGCCGGGGCGGCCAGGCCGATGACCAGGGCCAGGGCCACCAGGACGAGGGCGATCTTGCGCGGCATGTTCCTTTGCCTCCCGTATTGGCCGGTCAGGGCCGGCAGACCTTGCAGGGCACGTAACCCGCCCGGATGGCTTGTTCCCGGCTGTTGAAGCGGGCCGTGCATCTCTTGCAATTATAATAGCGGCACTCGGGCCGGTGGAACTTATGCGAGCGCAGGTTGCCGTGGTACACCACGCTCGGCGCGGCTTGCCCGGCAGCCGTTTTGTCCGGCGGCGGGGCCGGGCGCTCGCCTTGGGCCCCGGCAACACCGGCCCAGAGCATGACCAGGAGCAGGGCGATCAGGGCGCGCCGGAGCCGCATGATTCTCTCCCTAAGGCTTGCACACCTTGCAGGGCTTGTAGCCCGCGTCCAGGGCCTCCTGGCGCTCAGCGAACACGGCCGTACAGTCCGGGCTGTCGTAGTAGCGGCAGCCGGGCTGGTGGAAGGACTTGGACTTCACGTTGCCCTTGAGCGCGCCTTCCGGGGCCGGGGCGGCCTCCTGGGCGGGCGCGGCCTCGGCCTCGGCTTGGGGCTGGGGCGCGGGTTCCTCCGCGGGGGCGCTCTTGGTGCGCATCAGGGCCGGGGGGCCCAGGACCAGACTGAGACCGACCGCCCACAGCCAACCGTTCTTGCTTGCCATGCTTAACTCCCTTGCTGTTGCGCGCGTGGTGGCTGATACAAGCACAGCGGCTCTTCGGCCAAATGGTCGCCGCTCACCTCATAGGCTCGGGCCCGGCAGCCGCCGCATACCCTGCGGTATTCGCACAGGCCGCACTTTCCCTTGAGCAGGTCCGGGTCGCGCAGTTCCTTGAATAGTTGGGCCTCGCGCCAGATGGCGCTGAAAGGCTTTTGGCGTATGTTGCCCGCGCTCAGCTCCAGATAGCCGCAGGGCTGCACCTCGCCCACGTGGGAGACGAAGGCGAAGCCCTGGCCGCCCAGGCAGCCCTTGGTCACCGCGTCCAGGCCGTGGGTCTCGAAGCTCAGCTTCTCTCCGGTCTCCTTGGCCCGCTGACGGATGATGCGGAAATAGTGGGGCGCGCAGGTGGCCTTGAGCTCCAGGGGCACCTGGCCCCGCTTGTCGCAGAACCAGTTGAGCACGTCCTCGTACTCCTGGGCGCTGATGATCTCTTCGGTGAGCGCCCGGCCCCGGCCGGTGGGCACCAGCAGAAAAATGTGGTGGGCCACCGCGCCCAGATCCACCGCGCTCTCCTGGATCGCCTCCACCTGGGGCAGGTTGCCCCGGGTGACGGTGGTGTTCATCTGGAACTCAAGGCCCGCCGCCGTGGCCGCTTTCATGCCTTCCAGGGAGCCCTGGTAAGCTCCGGCCTGGCCGCGAAACTGGTCGTGACTGGCCGCGTCCGGGCCGTCGATGGAGATGCTCAGGCGCTTGATGCCCGCCTCCTTCAGCTCGCGGGCCTTCTCCGGGGTGAGCAGGGTGCCGTTGGTTCCCATGACCATGCGCAGGCCCAGCTCGTGGCCATAGCGGGCCAGGTGCAGGATGTCCTCGCGCAACAGGGGCTCGCCCCCGGTCATGATCACGATGGGCTTGCCCATGGAGGCCAGGTCGTCCAGAAAGGCCTCGCCCTCGGCGGTGGTCAGCTCGTCGGGATAAAACTCGTTCTCGGCCCCGGCCCGGCAGTGCAGGCAGGAGAGGTTGCAGCGACGGGTGGTCTCCCAGGCCACCAGCCTGAGGGCCGGGGTGCCGTCGGCATAGGCGCCGGGCGGGGGGCCGCCGGGGTGGCCTTTGGCATGAGGATGGGGCATGAGCGCTCCTGATGGGTGTGCGGGTTGCCCCAAGTGTAAAGCGAGCCTGGCCTGGGCGCAAGGATTCAGGGAGGCGCTTGCCCCACTAAACACTGGTGAATTGCGCTGAAGCCCCTAGAACAGGCCCAGCAGCTCCGAGGGGTGGGCTGCCGTGAATTCCGGGCGCAGGCCGCGGCAGCGCCCGGCATCGCCGTAGCCGTAGGAGGCCCAGCAGGCGTGAGCCCCAACCGCGCGGGCGAACTCCAGGTCGATGTGGGTGTCGCCCACCATGATCGCTCTATGGCCCTCGTTCCGGCCGAAGCGGGGGTGGATCAGCTCTTGATACAGCCGGGGGTCGGGCTTGTTGGGGCCTTCATTGGTGTAGCCGTAGATCTCCTGCACCGTGTGGCTCAGGCCGAAGGACTCCAGGAGCACCCAGGTGTTCTCGGCCTTGCGCGCGCTGACGATCACCGTGGCCACGCCTCGCTCGGCCAGGCCGGAGAGAAAGCCGGCCGCGCCGGCGAACAGGCGCATGCGGCCCATGCCCTCGGCCAGGAAGATGTCGCGGTAAGTCTGGGCCCAGTCCTGGCCCTCGGCGGGGGTGCCGTGGCCGCGCAGGAGCATGAGCGCCTCGGGCAGGGGGATGCCGATGGTGGCCCGGATGGCGGCTTCGGTGGGCGGCTGTTCGCCCCGGGAGCGAAAGGTGCCCTGGATGCAATGCACCACCGAGCCGGCCGAATCGGCCAGGGTGCCGTCGAAATCGAGCATGGCCAGGTCATAGGTAGGCATTGCTGCGCTCCGGCGACGAGAAGGTGGGTGGGGCAGGGCGACCCGCGCTTGTTTGCTAAGTCTAAATGCGGGTGGGCCGGGGCGCAAGACGGAGGCGGGACAGCTGCCTAAGCACGCGCTCGGAATCGGGGGCCAATGTTCAGTTTGGCGGCATTCGGCGGACGCATATAAGATTTTCACTGTAATGATAGGTAGTTGTCAAGGTCGGTTAACTCCGGTTGAACAGGGTTAATTATTGCTTGACACATCCCCGCGAACCGGGTGATATTAAGCCTGAGCGAGCGCTCAGTCGGAAGAGCGAACCCATCACACAGCAAGGCGCGCAACAGGATAGACGAACCATGAGCCAGAACGAACCGCCCGCCCAGGGCAAAGACATCCCCACCGAGGTCAAGGACAACGACTTGGTGGCCCGCCGTCGGCGTCAGATCGTGGACGCGGCGGTGCATCTGTTCATCCGCAAGGGCTTCCACAAGACCACCACCCGCGAGATCGCCAAGGCGGCCGGTTTTTCCATCGGCACGCTCTATGAGTACGTCACCTCCAAAGAGGACGTGCTCTACCTGGTGTGCCAGGCCATCCACTCGGAGATGGAGCAGCGGCTCACCGCCCGCCTCAGGCACGGCATCAACGGCGCGCGGGACCTGGAGGCGGCCATCGGGGTGTACTTCACGGTGTGCCACCAGATGAGCGACCACATTCTCTTGATCTACCAGGAGACCAAGAGCCTTCCGGCCGAGAGCCGCCGTTTCGTCCTGGAGCACGAGCTGCGCATCACCGGGGTGTTCAAGGAGCTCTTGACTCGCGGGGTGAACGACTTTTCCCTGCGCCCCCTGAGCCCGCCAGAGACCGAGCTGGTGGCCCACAACATCATGGTGGTGGGGCACATGTGGGCCTTCCGGCGCTGGGCCCTGGCCGATCATTTCAGCCTGGATCAGTACATCGAGCTGCAAAGCGACTATTTGCTGGGTGAGCTCACCTAGCCGGATTGAACGAGGGGTAGTCCCATGAGCTACGAGACCAAGCCATACAAGCCGGTAAACCCGGTGCGCGCGGTCACCGCCGCCAGTCTGTTCGACGGCCACGATGCGGCCATCAACATCATCCGCCGCATTTTGCAGGCCACGGGGGTCGAGGTGATCCACATGGCCCACAACCGGGCGGTGAACGAGATCGTGGACGCGGCCATAGCCGAGGACGCCCAGGCCATATGCGCCTCCTGCTACCAGGGGGGGCACATGGAGTTCTTCAAGTACATGGTGGACCTCTTGCGGCAGAAGGGGCGGCCCGACATCCTGGTGTTCGGCGGGGGCGGCGGGGTGATCGTGCCCGAGGAGATCCGCGAGCTCATGGACTACGGCGTGGCCCGGGTGTATTCGCCCAACGACGGCCAGAAGATGGGCCTGCAAGGCATCATCAACGACGTGGTCAAGCAGATGGACGAGATGGCCGGAGACATGGCCGCCCAGGACGACCTGAGCGAGCTGGACCCGGCCCACCCCCGCTTGGTGGCCCGGGCCATCAGCCTGGTGGAGCGGGCGGCCTTGGAGCGCGGGGACGATCTCAAGGCCTGGCGCGAGCGCCTGAAGGAGAAGCAGGGCGACAAGAGGGTGCCCGTGGTGGGGGTCACCGGCACGGGAGGGGCGGGCAAGTCCTCGCTCACCGACGAGCTCTTGATACGCTTCTTGCACGACTTCCCGGACAAGACCGTGGCCGTAATCAGCGTGGACCCCACCCGGCGCAAGAGCGGCGGGGCGCTGTTGGGCGACCGCATCCGCATGAACAGCCTGGACAACGGGCGGGTGTACATGCGCTCCTTGGCCACGCGGGGCTCCTCCATGGAGATCAGCGGGGCCCTCGGCGATGTGATCAAGGTGTGCCAGGCCGCGGGGTATGACCTGGTGGTGGTGGAGACCGCGGGCATCGGCCAGGGCGACGCTGCGGTGGTGGACGTGGTGGACTCGAGCCTCTACGTGATGACCAGCGAGTTCGGCGCGGCCAGCCAACTGGAAAAGATCGACATGCTCGACTTCGCGGACCTGGTGGCCGTGAACAAGTTCGAGCGGCGGGGCTCCGAGGACGCGCTGCGCGACGTGCGCAAGCAGATGCAGCGCAACCTCAACGCCTGGACCACCAAGCCCGAGCAGATGCCGGTTTACGGCACCATCGCCAGCAAGTTCAACGACGACGGGGTGACCGCGCTATATCTGGCCCTGTTGGCCGAGATAAAGGACAAGACCGGGGTGGAGCTGAAGAGCCCCAGGCCGCCGGTGAAGCTGACCCACTCCTCCAGCCGCACCATCATCGTGCCGCCGGAGCGCACCCGCTATCTGGCCGAGATCGCCGAGACCCTCCGGGGCTATCACCAGCGCACCCAGCAGCAGGCCGACCTGGTGCGCCGGGTGTGGCAGATGAAGGAGACTCACGACGCCATGGCCAAGGCCTGGCAGGGCGACCCGGGCCTGGAGGCGGCGCTGGAGAAGCTACGGGCCGAGGTGCACCGCCTGGAGGAGGGCTACGACGAGCGCACCCACCGGCTGCTGGCCGAGTGGCCCCAATTGCAAAAGGCCTATCACGGCGAGGAGTACGTGTACAAGGTGCGCGACCGGGAGATCCGGGTGCCGCTGAACACCCGCTCCCTGTCCGGTACGGCCATCCCCAAGGTGTGCCTGCCCGACTGGCAGGACCCGGCCGAGGTCTACGCCTGGATGCGCCGCGAGAATGTGCCCGGCTCCTTCCCCTACACGGCGGGCGTGTTCCCCTTCAAGCGCACCGACGAGGACCCCACCCGCATGTTCGCGGGCGAGGGCGACCCCTTCCGCACCAACCGGCGCTTCAAGCTCTTGACCGCCGGGGCCAAGGCGGCGCGCCTCTCCACGGCCTTTGACTCGGTGACGCTCTACGGCTGGGACCCGGACGAGCGGCCGGATATCTACGGCAAGGTGGGCACCAGCGGGGTGAGCATCTGCACCCTGGAGGACATGAAGGCCCTGTACGACGGCTTCGATCTGGTGAACCCCAACACCTCGGTGTCCATGACCATCAACGGCCCGGCCCCGATCATGCTGGCCTTTTTCTTCAACACGGCCATTGACCAGCAGATCGACAAGTTCATCTCCGAGAACAACCGCGAGCCCAGCCGCGAGGAGCGCAAGCGCATCAAGGACATGGTGCTGAGCAACGTGCGGGGCACGGTGCAGGCGGACATACTGAAAGAGGACCAGGGCCAGAACACCTGCATCTTCTCCATCGAGTTCGCCCTGCGCATGATGGGCGACATCCAGCAGTATTTCATCGAGCGGGACGTGCGTAACTTCTACAGCGTGTCCATCAGCGGGTATCACATCGCCGAGGCCGGGGCCAACCCCATCAGCCAGCTGGCCTTCACCCTGGCCAACGGCTTCACCTACGCGGAGTACTACCTCTCGCGCGGCATGGACATCGACGATTTCGCGCCCAACCTGAGCTTCTTCTTCTCCAATGGCATGGACATCGAGTACACGGTGATCGGGCGGGTAGCGCGGCGCATCTGGGCGGTGGCCATGCGCGAGATGTACGGGGCCAGCCCGCGCAGCCAGATGCTCAAGTATCACATCCAGACCTCGGGGCGCTCGCTGCACTCCCAGGAGATCAACTTCAACGACATCCGCACCACCTTGCAGGCCTTGTGCGCCATCTACGACAACTGCAACTCCCTGCACACCAACGCCTATGACGAGGCCATCACCACGCCCAGCGAGGACTCGGTGCGCCGGGCGGTGGCCATCCAGATGATCATCAACCAGGAGTGGGGCCCGGCCAAGAACCAGAACCCGCTGCAGGGCGCCTTCATCGTGGAGCAGCTTACCAGCCTGGTGGAGGAGGCGGTGCTGGAGGAGTTCATGCGCCTGACCACCCGGGGCGGGGTGTTGGGGGCCATGGAGACCGGGTATCAGCGCTCCAAGATCCAGGAGGAGAGCATCTACTACGAGATGCTCAAGCACTCGGGCGAGCTGCCCATCATCGGGGTGAACACCTTCAAGAACCCCAACCTGGGCGAGGAGGAGGCCGAGTGCGCCGTGGAGCTGGCCCGGGCCACCGAGGAAGAGAAGCAGAGCCAGCTCAAGCGCCTGCGCGAGTTCCAGGACAAGCACGCTGGCGAGGCTGCGGCCGCTCTCAAGAAGCTGCAAAAGGTGGCCCTAAGCGGCGGGAACGTCTTCGCCGAGCTCATGGACACGGTGCGGGTCTGCTCCCTGGGGCAGATTACGCGGGCCTTGTATGACGTGGGCGGGCAGTATCGGCGAGGGATGTAGCTTAAAATAACATATTCTGGAAAACGTCTCGACTGATCATTGGCCGAGACGTTTTGCCTTTATATAGGCTTGTTTTGTGTGATAGATAATGAACAGCTATTAACCAGCCAAGGATATTTGCAGTATGAAAATTCGTCTTCAAACATTTTCATATAGGTTTGCCGAGCAGGTATTAAACAGCAGATTGTATTTAAAGCAGGAAATTGAAGATGTACTCTATGATGCAAAATTTAAGATACCCGAATTGACTCGGCCAAATTTTAACAAGCTACTTGATGAGTCGTTCAGTGAAAAAGGATGGCAATCTCAGCCGACCGTATTCAGTGATACGGCTGACCCATCTGCCAAAATGGATTTTTTAAAGGACAGGGTAGGTATAGAAGTTGAGTTCGGGCACTCCTCCTTTTTGGGGATTGATCTGCTTAAATTTCAGGTTGCATCTTATTCTGGCTTAGACAAAATTGATGTTGCTGTTTACATTGTCACGACTCGTTCTTTTCAGAAGAGAATGAAGAATGAAGTAAACTTAAAATGGGACGGTAGCCTTAATTTTGAAAAGGTCATTAGATATCTTCCGCATTTTAAAAGTGCAATTCAGGTGCCGATATATGTGATCGGTATCGATATGTAGCCTCAACACTAGCGATTATTACCTTTAAAACTCTTTTGCTACGGCTCCGTATAAAAAGCCCGGACGGCTGGCACCGCCCGGGCTTTTCTTTTTTTCAATACCAACTCTTAAGCGAGCTTACTCCACGATCTCCATGTCGAAGACCAGGGTCTGGCCGGCCAGGGGGTGGTTGGCGTCCACGGTGACCGCCTCGTCGCTCATGCCGGTCACGCGGACCATGACCTCGCCGCCGGGAGTGACCGCCTTGAACATGTCGCCCAGCTTGACCTCGGGCGGGAAATGCTCTTTGGGCACCTCCTGCACCGCCTCGGCGTGGTGCTCGCCGTAGCCGTCTTCCGGAGCCACGGTCACGGTCTTCTTGTCGCCCACTTCCATGCCGATCACCGCGTTGGACACGCCCGGGATGAGCTGGTCGCTGCCCGCCTCGAACTCCAGGGGCTCCTTGCCTTCGCTGCTGTCCACGGCGGTGCCGTCTTCCAGTTTGGCGGTGTAATGCATCCGTACCTTGTCGCCGGCGCTTATGGCCATGGCTTGCCTGCTCCTTATATCCCGGATAAGTCGTTGGCGAGCCCGCTCGGCTCCAGGATCAAAAACGGCGGGACCGTAATGGATTGGGGCAACCCTATCAACTATGCTCCCACAAAACCACCCCCCAACCAAATTATGGGCCGTTGGTTTGACCCGCGCGGGGCCGTGTCCTACCATGGCCGGAACGACCCGGCGAGGGAGGCATCTTGATGGATCGGCGTTTGTTGCGGACAACCGGCCTTTGCGGCCTGGGCGTGGCGGCCCTTATTGCGATGCTGTTCTGGCTGGTGGACCGGCCGGTGGATCTGGCCTGCCGCGATTTGGCCGGGGGCGGGCTGCACCAGGCGGCCACCTATCTGAGCCTGCTGGCGGACCACGATTTTTTCAATGTGTGGCTGTTCTGCGGCTTGGTGCTGGGCGGGGTCCTGGCCCTGGGGCGCGGGCTCACGCCCGGGGTGCGCGGCCTGCTCTACGTGTGCCTGGCCGTGGCGGCAACCATGCTCATCGGCGAGACCCTTAAGTGGTTCTTCGGCCGCCATAGGCCGGTGATGCTCTTCGAAAAGGGGCTCTACGGCTTTTCCTGGTTCGCGACCAAGGGCTGGGGGCATTCCTTCCCCTCGGGGCACAACTTTCGCATCTTCGCGGCTCTGACCGCCCTGGGCATGCTCTGGCCCAAGGCGCGTTGGCCGTTGCTCACCCTGGCCGTCCTGGTGGGCGTCTCGCGGGTCATCGTGACCCGGCATTATCCCAGCGACATCGTGGCCGGGGCATTCCTGGGCATCGTGGGCGCGGTGTGGGCCTGGCGCATAGGCCAGGCCTGGTGGGCCGGGCAACAGGCCGGGGAGTAAGGCCAGCCCCTTCCAGATCAGCGCGGTGCGGCCAGGGTGGTGTCCAGCCAGTCCAGGATGCGCTGGTTGGACACGGCCACGGCCCCCATCTGGCAGTGGGGGGTGGCGTCTTGTGCGGCGGTGAACTCCATCAGGGTCTTGGGGCAGGTCATGGCCTCGTAAAGGCGCTTCTGATCGTCATAGGACATGAAGTGATCGCCGTGGCTGGCGATGACCAGGCTGGTGGCGCGGATGCGCGCGGCCTGGGCCGGGGTGAGCTGGTAACGGGCAAACTGCTCCATGAACTCCAGGGGCGTTTTAACCCCCATGACAAACATGCCATTGCCCGCCAGCCAACGCCAGCCGATGGACTGGGCCATGCGCTCACGCATGATGCGGTTGGCGATGGCCGGATCGGAGCGCATCTGCTTCCATTGCTCGGCACTGGGACGCCGGCCGGCCATCATGTCCATGACCCCGGGGTTGGCCACCAGGGCGGCCAGACGGGGCTCATAGGCCGCGGCCCGGGCCACCAGGTAGCCGCCCATGGACAGGCCCATGAGGGCCAGGCGCCGGGGGTCCACCTCCGGCCGCGCCAGGGCCCAGTCCACCACCGGGGTCACCACCTTTTCCCAGTCCGGCCGGAAGGCCAGGCCCTGGGCCCGGATCACGCCGCCCTGGCCCGGCCCCTCGAAGATGAGCACGTTGTATCCCCGGGGCAGGGCGAAGAAGGCCGCCTCGAAGTAGAGCTCTTCGCCGGTGCCGTCAAAGCCGGTCTGCACGATCAGGGTCTTGCGGGGCTTGCCCGAGGCATCGGGCCGCAGGAAGTAGCCGGGCAGGGTGGTGTGCTCATAGGGGATGGCCACCACCTCCACCGGGTGGTCCATGAGCTTGGCCGCCTGGCGAAAGGTGTCGCGGCCCAGGCGCCAGGAAGTGCGGATGCGCGGGTCCTGGGGATGGTCGTGTAAAAAGAAGTCCGCCGGGCGGTAGTAGGCGCTGGCCCGGAGCAGGGCCTCGCGGGCCGAGACCCGGTGGCCCGAGGCCAGGCTGGCCAGGCCCAAGGCGCGGGTGCGCTGGGCCAGGTCGAACCAGGCCTGGTACCAGGAGTCGCCGTCCCCGGGCTGGATGCGCCGGGCCGCGGCCAGGGCCTCGTTCAAGTCCGCGCCGCCGGACAGGGCATAGCCCAGCACGCGGCGCAGCTCAAAGTCATAGGTCTGGTCGCTGAACACCACCGGGGCCGGGGTGGCGGTCCGGGGCGGGGCGGCTTGGGCCGTGGCGGCGGCCAGGCAGAGGCACAGGCACAAGGCCAGGCGCAGGCATAAGGGCATGAGGCTACTCCGGGTTGATGCTGCCCGGAATTATCTCACGTCGCCAGGGGCCGGTCAAAAGGGGCTATTTCTGGCAGCTGGGGCAGAAATGGGTGGAGCGGCCGGCCACCACGATGCGCTCGATGGGCGCGCCGCAGTTGGGGCAGGGCTGGCCGCCCCGCTTGTACACCCTATGTGCGTGCTGAAAGGTGCCGGGCCGTCCATGGGCGTCCACGAAGTTGCTCACCGAGGAGCCGCCCCGGGCCAGGGCCTCCTTCAGGATAATTTGCAGATGCTCGTGCAGATGGCAGAGCTGCTCGTCGCTCAGGTCGCAGGGGCGCGACAGGGGGTGCAGCCCGGCCCGGTGCAGAGACTCGTCCGCGTAGATGTTGCCCACCCCGGCCAGGACGCGCTGGTCCAGAAGCAGGCTCTTGAGCTTGCCGCCCCGGCCGCCCAGGCGCTCCAGGAACACCGCCTGCTCCATGCCCAGGGCGTCGGGGCCCATGTTGGCCAGGGGGCCGGCCAGGAGCGATTCGCGGTCCGGGCACCAGGCCATGAAGCCGAACTGGCGGGGGTCGCGGAAGTAGAGGTTGGGGCCCTCGTCCTCGAAGCTCACCGTGACGTGCACGTGCTTGACCGGCGGCTTGGCCTCGGCCAGGATCACCTGCCCGGTCATGCCCAGATGGATGGCCCAGACTCCGTAGTTGTCCATGCGAAGCATGAGCAGTTTGCCGTGGCGCTCCAGGCCGGTGATGCGGTGCCCCCGGATGCCGGCGGAGAGCTCCTTGGGGGTGGGGCGCACCAGCTTGGGCAGGCCCACCCGGAGGGTCTTGGGGGTGCGCTCCAGCAGGCCGGGGGCCAGGGTGCGGCGAACGCTTTCTACTTCAGGTAGTTCAGGCATGAAATAGTAATAATTCCCTTTGGGGCGCTTGGCAAGGGCTATCCTTGCGAAATATGGCCGCCAACCCCATTATTTTGTGGTTGACTATAATTACCTAACTATATAGAGTGGTTCCATAGGCTGGTGGGCCAGCGCAATGCATATTTTTTCAACCGGGAGCCCGTTTCGTGCCCAATTACGAAAAAATGAAGGAGGCTTGTCCCAACCTCAAGGCCAATTTGTCTGAATGTACGTGCTCTTACAGCGCGTGCGACAAGACGGGCCTTTGCTGTCAGTGCGTGGCCTATCATCGCCGTATGCGCCAGATACCGGGTTGTTTCTTCACCCCCGATGGAGAGCGCAGCTACGACCGGTCCTATGCCAAATTCCGCAGCGATTGCTGCTGAGTCCGCGGCCGTGCCCGGCCGTATCCCCCCCCAATCCCGTCACGGGTTGCAGGACGCGGTTGACCTGTTGGCCAACCTGACCGAGGCGTCCACGGTGGCCCTGTTCCTGCGCGACCCCGGGGGCGAGCGCCTCCATGCCGCGGCCTGGCACACCCTGGCCCGCTCCTTCCGCTCCGACGACCCGGTGGAGGTAGGCGAGGGTCTGGTGGGCTGGGTGGCCAAGCACAAGCGGCCGGTGGACGTGGACCGCTACCAGCAGAGCTCCAGCGCCACGGGGCTCTACTATGACGACGAGGGCATTCGGGCCTTTTTGGGCGTGCCGGTGGGTGACTGGGGGGTTCTGGTGGTGGACACCAAGAACCGCCAGGTCTTCGGCGAACGCGAAAAGAAGATCATCCGGGACTTCGGGGTGTTCATGGGTCAGATGGTGGCCCAGCAGGAGACCTGCGCCCGGGAGGCGCTCTACGGACGCATCCTGGATTTGCTCTATGACATTGAAAACGCCTCGCTGAGCTTCGCGGGCCGCCGCCAGCTCTACGACGAGGTGCTGGACGCGGGACGCCGCTTCACCGGTCTGGCCATGGGCTTTTTGTGCCTATTGCATCCGGGCCGCAAGCAGTTCTGGGTGGAGGCGGTGCAGGGCCCCAGCGTGGCGACCCTCAGGGGCCGCTCCTTCCCGGTGAGCCAGGGCCTGGTGGGCTGGATCATGCGCGAGGCGCGGCCTTTGTCGCACCTGCGGATGCGCCCCGGCCAGGGCAAGAGCTACCTCATCGCGCCCGACGAGCCGTTGAGGGGGTACAATGCCTTCTTGGGGGTGCCGCTTTTGGCCTGGCGCAGGCTGGTGGGGGTGTGGGCCTTTGCCGGGCAGACCGAGCGTATAATCGACGAAGAAGAGGAGAGGGCGCTGCAGCTAGCGGGCCACCGGGTGGCCGCCACCTTGGAACATTACCGGCTGGCGTCCTTTTAGAAGATAGCCCCGGCCCCTCCGGGGCGGGCGGAAAAAAGGCAGGTACGCATTGCTTAGTAAACTTTTGGGGTTGTTCGCCAAGGATTTGGCCATGGACCTGGGCACGGCCAACACCTTGATCTTTATCAAGGGCCAGGGCGTGGTGCTCAACGAGCCATCGGTGGTGGCGCTCAAGCGCGACACCGGCAAGCCCCTGGCCGTGGGCCACGAGGCCAAGCAGTACCTGGGGCGCACCAACCCCTCCATCATCGCGGCCCGCCCCCTCAAGGACGGAGTGATCGCGGACTTCGACATGACCCGCATCATGATCCGCGAGTTCATCCTCAAGGTGAAGTCGGCCACCGGGTTCATGAAGCCGCGCATGCTCATCGGGGTGCCCAGCGGGGTGACCCAGGTGGAGAAGCGGGCGGTGATCGAGAGCGCGGAACAGGCCGGGGCGCGCGACATCTACCTCATTGAGGAGCCCATGGCCGCAGCCATCGGGGCCGGGCTGCCCATCGACCTGCCCCAAGGCTGCATGGTGGTGGACATCGGCGGCGGCACCACCGAGGTGGCGGTGATCAGCCTTTACTCCACCGCCTACGCCGAATCGGTGCGCGTGGCCGGCGATGAGGCCAACGAATCCATCATTCGTTACGTTCAGAAGAAATATCAGGTCCAGATTGGCGAAAACACCGCCGAGCAGGTAAAGATATCTATCGGATCGGCTTTTCCCTTGGCCCAGCCCTTGTCCATGGAGGTCAGCGGCAAGGACCTGGTGGAAGGCATTCCGCGCACCATAACCCTGAGCGACGAGGAGGTGCGCGAGGCCATGGCCGAGCCGGTGGAGGTCATCCTGGAGAGCGTCAAGCGAGCCTTTGAAAAGACGCCTCCGGAGCTGGCCGCCGACGTGGCCGACCAGGGCATCATGCTTGCCGGCGGCGGGGCCCTCATCAGGGGCCTGGACGATTTGATCCGGCACGAGATGAAGCTCAAGGTCAACGTGGCCGAAGATCCCTTGACTTGTGTGGCAATGGGTGCTGGAATCGCCCTGCACAACGTGAAAGAGTATCGGCGGGTTTTCATCAACTGATTCGGCGAGGACTGATTTGGCCCGACTCCTGATCCTGGAGGAACTGGAAGATCGCATTGATTGTTTCGGTGAGTTCGACCGCGACGATCACGTCTGCCTGGCCCACTGCGGTCTAAGCTTCGAGTGCGCCGCCGCTAGAGAGAGATACCAGGCCTTGCAGCGGCACGACGAGTCCCTGGAGAACCTGGGCTGCCCGCATAGCGCCTAGTCCCGGCCTCGGGGCCGGCGCGGCGACAGCCCGGCTTCCCTGAGGACCGCCTCCTTGCCCCGCCCGCTGGGACGCGGGCGCGGCAAGGGCACCACATTCCTCCCCACATCATCGCGCACCCAGGAAGCCCGCTGCTTGCGGCGGCGCACCACCAGGCCCACGCCCGCGATCAGGGCGATGAGCCCCCAGAGCACCCCCCCGGCGGTGAGTGCCGAGATCCAGGAAAAACGCGAGCCCATGTCCTCGCGGAACTTGTCTTCCAGCCCGGCCAGGCTGTGGCCCGTGGCCCGTTGCAGGGCGGCGGTGAGCGGCCGCCCCTGAGAGAGCGAGCGCACCACCTCGCGCAAGGCCTTGTCGCCGTATTGGTTGAGCAGCCAGCCCACCAGGTAGTAGCTCTGGGCATAGGCCAAGGAGGCGCGCTCGGCCGAGGGCGGGAAGCGGTGGCTGATCTCGGCCAGGGGCAATAGGCCCTGGCCCAGCACCGCCTGGGTCATGGCCGCGGCCAGCTCCCAGCCACCCTCGCCCGAGAGCTGCATGGCCAGGCCTTCCTCCAGCCACAGGGGAGCGGGACGGCCCCTTAGGCCCGAGGCCAGGTAGAGGTGGGCCATCTCGTGCAGGAGCACCTCGCGGAAACCCAAGGCGGTGGCCAGTTGGCCGGGTGAGCGCAGGAGGATGAAGTTTCGGCGGGGGACGGCCAGGCCCGCGGCCCAGTTGGGGCCGCCCAACTCGGCCGCCCGGCGGGCGAAGGCCTTGCGGGTGGGGGCCACCTCGATGGTCAGCTCGCTGGGCGCGGCCCCGGTCCAGGCGGCCAAACGGGGGGCGGCGGCAACGGCCTCGGCGCGCACATGGGCGGCCAGCTCGGGGGAAGGGGCGATGACCGTAATTTCGGGCGCGGCGGCCCAGACGGGCAGGGCCAGCAGCAGGAAAACCAGCGCCAGCAGATAGCGCCTCACAAGCCCAGGCGCTCCTTGAGCTCGGCCTCGCTGAGCCCGCTGACCTCCACCCGCTTGCTGCGCGAGCGCTCCCCGGCCACCACGGCCACCTTGCCCTTGGCCAGGCCCAGGGTCTTGGCCAAAAGCTTGACCAGGGCCCGGTTGGCCGCGCCCTCCACCGGCGGGGCGGTGAGGCGCACCTTAAGGGCGCCGGCCTCCACTCCGGCCAGCTCGTTGCGCGAGGCGCGGGGGGCCACCTTGACAGCGAGGCTCAGGCCGCCGGCGGTTTTGCTGATCAACGGCACGGGAGAATCAGGAAGAGGGGCTCCGAAGGATCTTGATCTTGTCCTCCAGCTCGGCCAGGTCGCGGTCGCGGTCGGTCTCCACCTCCAGAAGCTTGAGGTGGGCCTCGACCAGGGAGCGCAAACGGACCTCGAACTGGGCCCGCTGGCGTTTGAGCTCGGAGATGTCGTCGTGTATCTGGGCCAGGCGGTTGTGAGCCTGGTTGAGGATCTTCTCGGCCTGAAGCTCGGCCTCGGCCACGATGAACTTGGCCTCCTTTTCGGAGTTGGCCTTCATATCCTCGGCGAGCTGGCGGGTCTGGGCCAGGTTGTCCTCCAGGGTCTTCTCGCGGACGCGGTAATCCTTGAGCTCCTCGCTGACATCGCTCAGCTTGCGGCTGGTGTCGTCGACTTCCCGGTGCAGGCCGTCGATGTAGTCGGCCAGCTTGTTGACAAAGTTCTCCACCTCGGTGGCGTCGTAGCCACGGAAGCGGCGGGGAAACTCTTTGTCTCTAAGGTCCTGGACGTCCATATAGGCACCTGCCTTGTGGGGTCACATAAGAACAACCACTGATTCTAATTACCGGGAACTGCGGGAAAAGTCAAGTGTTATTCAAGCTCTAACCCTATAGCTCTCCTTGGGAAACCAGCTCGGCCAGCATCAGATCGCGCATGCGGAACTTCTGTATCTTGCCCAGGGGGGTCATGGGAAAGCTCTCCACGAAACGAACCCAGGCGGGCAGGTGGTTGTCCGGCAGCTTGGCGCGCAGATGGGCGATGACCGCCTCCTGGTCCAGCTCGGCGGCGCGCTCCAGTTTGATCCAAACCGCCACCTCCTCGCCCAACTCGGGGTGGGGCACCCCAAAGGCCTGAACCGTGTTCACCGCCGGATGGGCGAAGAGCACCTCCTCGATGCGGGCCGGGAACACGATGCGTCCGGCCTTGCGGATCACCTCTTTGAGGCGGCCCGAGATGCTCAGATAGCCCTGGGCGTCCAGGCTGCCCAGGTCGCCGGTGTGCAGCCAGCCGTCCTGGTCCACGGCCTGGGCGGTCTCGGCGGGCATGTCGAAGTAGCCCAGCATCACGTAGCCCCGGGTGCATATCTCGCCCACCTCGCCGGCCGGGAGGCTATCGCCGCTCACCGGGTCCACGATCTTGACCTCCGCGCCGGGCACCGCGCGGCCCACGGTGGATACGCGCAGCTCCAGGGGGTCGTCAGGGCGGCTGGTGGATATCCATGAGCTGGCCTCGGTCTGGCCGTAGCCGATGAGGATGTCCTTGACCCCCATCTCGTTCGCCACCCGGTGCATCACCTCGATGGGGCACTGGGCCCCGCCCATGATGCCGGTGCGCAGCCCGCCGCCGGTGGCGGCCTGATAGGCCGGGTCGTCCAGCATGGCGATGAAAGAGGTGGGCGGGCCGTACAGGGCGGTGCATTTTTCGGCCACCACCGCCTGGAGGGTGGCCCCCGGTTCGGGCAGGCGGGAGGGGAAGACCAAAGTGGCCCGCTGGATGATGCCCGCCAGGGCGATGCAGATGCAGCCGAACATGTGGCACAGGGGCACGGACACGGCCAAACGGTCGGCGCTGGTCAGGGCCTGGTTACGCCCCCCGGCCAGGGAGGTCATGATCAGGCCGTGATGAGGGCTCAGCACTCCCTTGGGGCGGCCGGTGGTGCCAGAGGTGTAGAGCAGGGTGGCCGCGTCTTCGGGCCGCACCGCGCCCATGCGCGCGAAAAGCTCCGCGTCGGGCACCGCGCGGCCTCGCTCCAGGGCCTCATTCCAGGCGAGGGCCCCGGCCGGGGCCTCGCCGCCCAGGACGATTACCCGCTTGAGCTCGGGAAGCTGGGCGCAGGACAGGCCATCCGGGGCGGGTTGCAACACCTCCGGGCAGAGCGAGGCCAGGGCGTCCAGGTATTCGCGGCCCGCCAGGCCCGGCACCAGCACCAGGGCGGCGCAGCGGGACTGGCCCAGCTGGTAGGCCAGCTCCTCGGCCCCGAAGCCGGTGTCCACGCTGGAGAGCACCACCCCGGCCTTGGCCGCGCCGTACATGACCATGAGCCACTCCGGCTGGTTGGGGGCCCACAGGGCCAGGCGCTGACCGGGCAGCAGGCCCAGGGCGATGAAGGCCTTGGCCAGGCCGTCGCTGATGCGGTCGAAGTCGCCGTAGGTATGGCGGGCCCCGCTGGGCAGGTCCACCAGGGCCTCGTGGTCCCCCTGGCTGGCGGCCACCTGCTTGAGCACCCCTCCCAAGGTCAAGCTGACCTCAGCGGCCATATCTCCCCCTTTTCAGCTTCAGCGCATGATCAATCCCGCCACATCTTCTTGAGGTCGCGGGCCATCTCCTCCGGGCTCAGGAAGCAAACCGTCTCGTCGTGCAGCTTCTCGAAGTAGTTGATCTCGTCGATGCCCATGGGCGGAATCTGCACCCGGCTGACCAGGCGCAGCATCAGCGGCAGGCCGGCCCCGGGCTTGAGCGAGGTGTGCAGGGCCATGTTGTGCGAGTTCACGCCCTTGGCCTGGAAGTACTTGAGCACCCGGCAGATGCCCCGGGCCACGCCCTCCACCTGCTTTGGCGTGAAGTCCATGAGCCCCTTGCCGCCGGGCGACAGGGCCATTAGATCATAGATGGCCCGGGGCGCGAAAGGCGTGAGCCAGGCCAGGGGACCCACCTTGCCCACCCAGCGTTCCTTGTTGGCCTGCTCGGTCTCCACATAGGCGGCCATCATGTCCTGGCCGTGGCGCTTGGCAAAGCTCCGCGCCTTCTTCAGGAGCATCTCCTCGAAGTGGGTGGCCCGGGTGGAGGATACGATCTGGAAGTGGGGGTGAATCTGGCCCCCGCCCGCGGGCATCATGTAGTTCCAGTTCACCGAGCCGTAGGAATCCTCCGGGGCCAGGCGGGCAAAGGCCTCCCGGGCCAGGAGCAGGCCGTCGGCGATCTGGGACACCGTGAACTGCTTGGGCAGGACGTGATGCTTTTTGGTCAGGCGGATGACGTAGGTGTGGGCTCCGTAGGGGAAGGCGTTGGGGAAGCACACCGCCTCGCCCCGGGTGAGGAAGCCCTCGGGCACCACCTCGGGCAAAAAGCGCGCGCCCATCTTCTCCAGGTTGCCCGGGCAGAAGGGGCACACCCGGCCCTGGTCCCGCTCCAAAAACAGGGAGTGGTCCAGCTTGCCCAGGGACTTGAAACGGAAGGAGAGGATGCGGCTGCGGTAGCCGGTGAGCGGGTCGAAGCGCAGGTCGACCGACACCTCGGTGGGCTTGAAATCGTCAAAGGGGCTCAGGAATGCGGTCTTGCGGGGCTTACTGACGAACTTGAAGGACATGAGCTTGCTCCTGGTTGAGGCGCTATCCCAATGCCCGGCGCACCAGCTCCAAAAGCTGGCTGGGCCTAAAGGGCTTGGCCAGGCGGGGGTAGCCGAAATCTTCGATCTCCTGCATCAGCCCGTTCTGGATGGAGCGGGTGCCGAAGAAGCCGGAGATGAAGATCACCTTAAGGCCGGGGTCGCGCTCCCTAAGGGTGCGCACCATCTCCACCCCGTCCATTATGGGCATGAGTATGTCGCTGATCACCAGCTCGGGCCGGAAGGTGAGGTGGGTGCGCAGCCCGGCCAGGCCGTCGGGCGCGGTGGCCACGTGGTAGCCTTCCAGGGCCAACAGATCGGCCAGGTTCTGAGCCAGGCCCTCCTCGTCCTCCACCACCATGACGCGCGGGTGGCCGGTGCGGGGCCGGGCGGCGCTTTTGAGAAAATCGCACAGCTCGCGGTCGCTGGTCATATCCAACCGCTCCTTGACGGCGTTGAGGCGGCGCTGGCCTTCCTCGGCGGCCTGTTTGTTCTGCTGGTGCAGGTCCGGGTGATAGACCTTGGAGAGCAGGCGGTAGGAGGAGCGCACGTAGCGCGCCGCCGCCTCGGGCCCCAGCTCCTCGGTGATTTGCAGGGCCTTGTCCAGCACGCCCAGATATTTCAGGTCCACCTCGAGCTGAGTCATGACAGCCGGTCCATGGCTAGGAACAAAAAGTAGGCAATGGAGATGAAGCCGTTGACCGTGAAAAAGGCCATGGGGATGTTGGCCTGTTTTATGGCCACCAGGGTCTGCTCCACCACCAGGGCCAGGCACACGATGAGCGCCCCGGCCAGATACCAGGGGCCCAGATCGAACAGGGGCCACAGGAGCAGGAAGCCCAGCCCGGCCAGGGCGTGCATGGCCCGGCTTACCCATAGGGCGTTTTTCAGGCCCAGGTGGGCGGGCAAAGACTTGAGCGCGTGCTCGCGGTCAAAGGCGATGTCCTGGCAGGCGTAGATCACGTCGAAGCCGGCCACCCACAGGGTGACCGCCCCGGCCAGCAGCAGGGCCCGCCAGTCCCAGGCGCCGGTCACCGCGATCCAGGCGCCCAGGGGGGCCAGGGCCGTGGCCACGCCCAGCCAGAGGTGGCACAGCCAGGTGTAGCGCTTGGTGAAGCTGTAGCCCAGCACCCAGGCCAGGGCCACGGGCGAGAGCTTGAGGCACAGCGGGTTGAGCATCCACGCGGCCAGGACCAACAGGCCGCAGGCCAGGGCCAGCCAGGCCCAGGCCAGGGCGATGCTCACCTTGCCGGTGACCAGGGGGCGTCCGGCGGTGCGCGGGTTCAGGGCGTCCCAGCGGCGGTCGGCGATGCGGTTCATGATCATGGCCGCGCTGCGGGCGGCCACCAGGGCCACCACCACCCAGAACACCACGCCAAAAGTGACCGGCCGCACCGAGGCGGCCAGCACCAGGGCGCTGAGGGCAAAGGGGAACAGGAATACGGTGTGGCTGAATTTGACCAGCTCGCCGAAGTCCCGGAGCCGTGCGCCCAAAGCCGAGGCGGGCATCATTTCTCCGGGGGCAACAGGCCCCAGCCCTGGAGCTGCTTGAGCGCCGCCTGCTGCACCGAGGGGGTCATCTCGATGCGGTCTGGCCAGGGGCGGGTGAAGCCCTCGCCGGGCAGCTTCTTGGTGCCGTCGATGCCCATCTTGGAGTGCAGGAAAGGCAGCTGGGCCGCATGGTCCAGGGCGTCGGCCGGGCCCCGGGTGAAGAGCACGTCGCGCTGGGGGTCGATGTGGTTGAGCGCCTCCCACCAGGCGCGCTGCGGATCCTGCACATCCACGTCGCCGTCCACTACCACGATGAGCTTGGCGAACATCATCTGCCCTTGTCCCCACAGGGCGTTCATCACCTTGTAGGCCTGGCCGGGGTGCTTCTTGTCGATGGCCACGAACACCAGGTTGTGGAACACCCCTTCGGCGGGCATGTGATAGTCCACCACCTCGGGCAGCACCGTCTGGATGAGCGGCAGGAACAGGCGCTCGGTGGCCATGCCCAGGTAGTAGTCCTCCATGGGCGGGATGCCCACGATGGTGGTGGGATAGAGGAAGTCCTTGCGATGGGTGATGGTGGTGATGTGGAACACCGGGTATTCGTCGGCCAGGGAGTAATAGCCGGTGTGGTCGCCGAAGGGGCCTTCGGTGCGCAGCGCCTCGGCCGGGTCCACGTAGCCTTCCAGGATCACCTCGGCCTGGGCCGGGACCATGAGATCGCTGGTCTGGGCCTTGACCACCTCCAGGGGGCGGCGCATCAAGAAGCCCGTAAACATGTACTCGGGCAGGTTTTCGGGCAGGGGCGCGCAGGCCGCGTAGGTGGAGGCCGGCGGCCCGCCGATGGCCACGGCCACGGGCAATTTTTGCCCCAGCTCCCGAGCCCGGTCATAGTGAGCCGCGCCGCCCTTGTGGCGGTGCCAGTGCATGCCCGTGGTGTGCGCGTCGAAGCGCTGGAGGCGGTACATGCCCACGTTGTGCTTGCCGGTGTCGGGATCGGCGGTGATGACCTGGGGCAGGGTGATGAAGGGCCCGGCGTCGTCGGGCCAGCAGGTGAGGATGGGCAACAGATCCAGGCTGGCGTCTTCGCCGCTGAGCACCACCTCCTGGCAGGGGGCCTCCTTCACTTGCTTGGGCGCGAAGGCCTTGAGCTCCTTGAGCTTGGGCAACACGCTCATCAGCTTGGCCACCAGGCCGCCTTGGGGCAGCTCCAGCTCCAACAGGCCCCGTAGGCGCGAGGCGATCTCTTCCAGGTCCTCCACCCCCAGGGCCAGGGCCATGCGGCGGCGCGAGCCGAAGAGGTTGATGCCCAGGGGGCAAGAGGCGTCCTTGACCTTTTCAAAAAGCAGGGCCGGTCCCGTGGCCTTCATCACCGGGTCGGCCAGGGCGGTGACCTCCAGGTAGGGGTCCACTTCCTCGCTGATGCGTTTGAGCTCGCCCCGCTTTTCCAGGTCGTCCAGGAACTGCCGCATGTTGTTGGGCGCCTGCATGGCCGCCTCCCGCCTGAGTGTAAGTGCAATATAGCCCAGGGGGCGGGCCTAGGCAAACCTGGCAGGCTTGGCCAGACGGCGAGTCAGCCCAATCTTCGGCGGATCTCGCTGGCCTCGATATATAGCCGAATAAAGCAATAGCCGTCATCGCGAGGCGCGGCGGCTAAATCTGTTGGTTCTGATGAAGCTGCTTAGCTTAAAAGTGAAGAATAGGCCAGCCGCGCTCTTTAGCTTTGACGCGCAAGCCGTGGTCCGGGTTGACCGCGTGGGGGTGGCCCACCATGGAGAGCAGGGGGTAGTCCGAGTGGTGGTCGCCGTAGGCATAGGAGCTTTTCAGGTCGATGCCGTGGGTGCGGCACAGCTCGCGCACCAGGCGGGCCTTTTCCTGGCCATAGGGGCGCTGCCCGTCCAGCTCGCCGGAGAACATGCCTCCCTTGACCTCCAGCCTGGCGGCCAAGGCCAGGTCCGCGTCCAGCTCCTCTTTCAACTGGTCGGCCAGGGGCTCCAAGGTGCCGGACAAGAGCACCACCAAATGGCCCTGGGCCCTATGGTTGGCCACCTGGCGGCGGCCCTGGTCGCTGATGCGGGGCATGATCTCGTCGCGGAAGCACTCGGCGGCCAGGCGCTCCAACTCGCCGGGGTCCTTGCCCTGGAGATGGGCCTTGTTTTGGGCCGGGTGGTCGTGGCCCAGGCCCTTGGCCCAGTAGATCAGATAGCGGGCCAGGTCCGGGGCGCGCAGATAACGCCGCCGGATGAGAAAAGGCACGAACACCTTTTCCATGGAGGTGGGCACCACCAGAGTGCGGTCCACGTCGAATATGGCGGCGGGCTGACCCATCAAGCCGCGTCCTACTCCTTGGGAGAGGGCGGGGACTGCTCCATGATGCCGCGAATATCCAGCAGCACCGGAACGCCCCGCACGATGCAAAGGAACACGGACAAATATACCAGAATGGGAGTAAGCCAGAAGAACAAAGACATTTGGCTCACCGCCTCGGGACCCAGGGCGGTGAGCGCCTGGCACAGGGCGAGGCCGCCGAAGGCCAGGCCCTTGGCCAGGCCGTAGAACCCGCGCATGAAGCGCCCGGCCACCAGGAATTTGCCCAGGGGCGAGCTCATCATGCCGAAGGCGCTGTAGCCCTTGACCAGGGCGAACTCCCGGAGGCCGTCCACCAGGAAGCTGCGGATGATGAACACCAGGCCCACCCACAGGGGCACCGCGCCCAGGTGCACGAACACGATCCACAGGACGTTTTCCACCACCCGGTCCACCGCGATGTCCAAGACGCTGCCCAGGTCGGTGACCTCGTCCTTGAAGCGGGCCACGTAGCCGTCCAGCCAGTCCATGAGGTAGAGCACGGGCAGCAGGAACAGGGCCATAAAGGAGGGCGTGGCCCCGGGCAAATAGAGCAGGATCACCACCAGGATGAGCAGGGGCAGGCGCAGCAGGGTGATCAGGTTGGCCGTGGACATCATCAAGGGCATTAGAACGCCGCTTCCGTGGCAAAGAGGGGGTACGAGTTTAAGGAGAGTCTAGGGCGGGGCGCTCCGGCTGTCAACGAGGCGCGCGGGCCTAATCCCCCACCAGATGGTCCAGGAAGTGATCGCCGAAATACCACTGCACCAGGCACAGGGCCATTACCGCGAGGTTGACCAGGCCGTGGAACAGGGACAGGCCTTTGGCTCCGCCTGGGTGGCGCTCCAAATAGAGCCCCAGGATGAGGCCGAGCAGGGCCAGGATGATGACCACCACCCCCAGCCAGGCGTGGACCCCGGACACCAGCCAGCCGTGGAACATCCAGCGGACCATGATCATGCCGCCCAGGGAACCCAGGATGATGCCCACCAGGGACGCCTTGCCCAGCAGCATGTGGCGCTTGCGCGAAAAAGGCACTTGCTGGCCCAGGTGCAACGAGCGCAGGCGTTTAAGGCCCAGCCAGGCGGCGTAGAGCCCCACCAGGGTGAAGCACACCTGCCAGGCGGGGTGGAAGTATATGAAATTCATGGGGTTCATATGCGTGTCCTAGGGAAAGTGGTGCACCATAATGTAGTCGTTGTCCGCCAGCACCGAGTGGCAGCGGATGCAGTGGTTCAGCTTGCCCGAGGCCAGCACCTCGCCGTCCGAGGCGTAGCGGGCCCAGAACCAGTCCCCGGCCTTGGGGTTGTAGCCCTTGGCCTTGTACATCACCACCAGTCCCTTGAGCTTGCCCGCCGCGCTTTCCACCGTCTTGACCTCGATGGTGCCGTGGGCCACCGGTGGCTTGCTCGAATCCAGGCCCGCCTGGTTCACGAACACCCGGTTCAGGGGGCCGTGGGGCGAGCGGGCCCGCTGCACGCCCTGGTAATCGGACCAGGAACCCCAGGTGGTGTAGGGCGAGGCCTTGGTGATGTGCAGCCACAGGGCCTTGGCCTCGGGCGGGGGCGCTGAGGGTTCGCCGCCGGCGGCCAGGGCCATGCCCAGCAGGAGCGCCCCGGCCAACAGGCCCATGAGCATGATTTTCAAAGCCATCTCGCCAGCCTCCTTGCGGACCCAAAGGGCCGATGCCTAGTTCCCAGAATGCATTAGCCCGGCCGGGGCGGTCAAGGCCGCCCAAGTGCTTGGGCCGCTCGGCCGGTATGTGTACAATAAATTAGAAAGCCGAATGATCCCGGCCTAACCGCCCAACCCGCAAGGAGAGTTGTCATGTCCAAGAGGAAATACATGGTTCATGCCGAGTGCCCCGCCTGCGCCTGCGGCGACGTCAGCTTCCTGGGCCCGGAAAAGCTCCGCGAGAAGTTCATCGGCGACGAGGCCGAGATCGAGATCACCTGCCCGGCCTGCGGCCACAAGCACAAGAGCAAGGTGGAGGAGGTCAAGGAAGAGGAGTAAGCCTCTTGGCCCCGCTCGGCGGGCCGCGCCCCGGCCCGCCGCCTATCTGATCCCCACGCCTCAGCAAAGCGAGCGCTCATGGCCAACCGCCTGGCCCAGGAAAAAAGCCCCTATCTTTTGCAGCACGCGGACAACCCGGTTCACTGGCAGCCCTGGGACGAGGCCGCCCTGGCCCAGGCCAAGGCCGAGGACAAACCGATCTTCCTGTCCATCGGCTACGCCACCTGCCACTGGTGCCATGTCATGGCCCACGAGTCCTTCGAGGACCCCGAGGTGGCCGCGCTGCTCAACCGCGACTACGTGGCCATCAAGGTGGACCGCGAGGAGCGGCCCGACCTGGACGGGGTGTACATGGCCGTGTGCCAGACCCTCACCGGCCGGGGGGGCTGGCCGCTGAGCGTGTGGCTCACCCCGGAGGGCAAGCCTTTCTACGCGGGCACCTACTTCCCCAAGACCACCCGCCAGGGCATGCCCGGCTTCATCCAGGTATTGCAGGAGCTCTCGCGCCGCTGGAAGAGCCCGGAGCGGGCCAAGATGCTAGGCGCCTCCGAGCAGATCATCGCGGCGCTCAAGGGCCAGGCCGGAGCCGCGCCCGGCGAGCTGGGCGAGGCCACCCTGGCCCAGGCGGCCGAGGGCCTGGGCTCCATCTACGACCCCAAGCACGGCGGCTTCGGCAACGCGCCCAAGTTCCCCAGCCCGCACCACCTAACCTTCCTGTTGCGTTGGCACCAGCGCTCACCCGGCGGCAAGGCGCTGAGCATGGTGCAGACCACCCTGGACCACATGTGGCGGGGCGGCATCTTCGACCAGGTGGGCCTGGGCTTCCACCGCTACTCCGTGGACGCCCAGTGGCTGGTGCCCCATTTCGAGAAGATGCTCTACGACCAGGCGCTCATGGCCATGGCCTTGTGCGAGGCCCACCAGCTCACCGGCGAGGAAGGCTTCGCCACCGCGGCCCGCGAGGTGTTCGCCTATGTGCTGCGCGATATGACCTCGCCCGAGGGGGGCTTCTTTTCGGCCGAGGACGCGGACAGCGAGGGCGAGGAAGGCCTGTTCTACGTGTGGACCCCCGAGCAGGTGCGCCAGGCCGTCGGCCCCGAGCTGGGCGGTCTGTTCTGCCGGGCCTACAACGTGACCGAAGGCGGCAACTTTGAGCACGGCCTGTCCATACCGCACCTGACCCGTTCCCTGGAGGAGCTGGCCGAGGCCGAGGGCCTGGCCCCCGGCGAGCTGGCCGCCAAGCTGGACCAGGCGCGGGAGCTGCTCTTCCAGGTGCGCGAGAAGCGGGTCCACCCGCTCAAGGACGACAAGGTCATCACCTCGTGGAACGGCCTGATGATCGCGGCCCTGGCCCTGGGCGCGCGGGCCCTGAACGAGCCGCGCTATCTGGAGGCGGCCGAGCGCGCGGCGGAGTTCATCGAGGCCGAGCTGCGCGATGAAAACGGCCGCCTGGCCCGGCGCTGGCGGGAGGGCCACCTCACCGGACAGGGATATCTGGACGACTACGCCTTTTATCTCTGGGGGCTCATCGAGCTTCACCAGAGCGGGCTAAAGACCCGCCATTTGGAGCGGGCCCTGGAGCTGTCCGACCTGACCCACCGCCTGTTCGAGGACGCGGAGCAGGGCGGCTATTTCTACACCCCCGAGGGCGGCGAGGAACTGATCTTCCGCGACAAGGAGATCTACGACGGCGCGCTGCCCTCGGGCAACTCGGCCATGGCCTACAACCTGCTGCGCCTGGGCCGCCTGGTGGGCTCGGTGGAGCTGGAGCAGCGGGCCGAGGGCATATTTGCGGCCTTCGCCGGGATGGTGTCCCGCCAGCCCCTGGCCTACACCCACCTGATGAACGCCCTGGACTTTTCCCTGAGCCCGGGCCAGGAAGTGGTGGTGGTGGGCAAGCGCGGCGATGCGGCCACCGAGGCGCTCATCGCCAAGGCAGTGGGCGGCTTCGCGCCCCATCGGGTGGTGCTGTTCAAGGACGCCGGGGCCGAGGGGGCGCGGGTGGGGGCTTTGGCTCCCTATGCCCTGGAAATGGAGCAGGTGGGCACCGGAGCCACGGCCTTTGTCTGCACCGGCCACGCCTGCCAGAGCCCGGTCAACGACCCGGCTGACATGGTTTTGGATTAAAGAGTATGGCCAGACCCCGCAAACCCCGTTCCTGCGGCTGCACCTTTTGCGGCTCGGCCTATCACCCGGCCGGGGTGCCGGTGCACAGCATCGAACAGATCAGCCTGTTCCCCGACGAGCTGGAGGCGCTCCGGCTCTGCGACATGGAGGGCCTGACCCAGCAGGAGGCGGGCAAGCGCATGGGCATCAGCCGGGGCACGGTGCAGCGCCTGGTCAAGGAGGCTAGGGCCAAGGTGGCCCGCGCCCTGGTGGAGGGCGCGGCCTTGGTCTTCACCCAGCAGGACAGCGAGTTCCCGCAAATCAAAAGCTAATGCGTTTACGCCCCTAGGCTTCGGCCTTGAGAGGGCGCACCAGCAGGATCAGCCCGGCCGAGGCCAGCATGAAGCCGCCCAGATAGCCGAACACCAGGCCGAAGTCTCCCCCGCTCAAATCCAGCAGATGCCCGGCCAGCCAGGGGCCCAGGGCCCCGGCCACGAAGCCGTAGGCGGTGAACACCAGTCCGAAGATCGCCCCGAAGTGCTCCAGCCCGAAGCAGTCGGCGGTCAGGGGCACGCTGACCGAGAACAGGGTGCCAAAGGCGAAGCCGATCACCGCGGCCAATCCGGCCCAGACGGGCAGTCCGCTGAACTGGTTCAAGAGGAAAAAAGCGATCCCGGCCGCCAAAAAGGTCGCGGCCATGGTCAGGTTGCGCCCCAGGTGGTCCGACACCCAGCCGCTGAGCAGACGGCTGAAGCCGTTGGTCAGATTGAAGCAGGTCAGAATGATCACCGCGCCGGCCAGGTCCAGGCCTCGGGAAAGGCCGAAGGTGGTGGACAGGGTGATCATGGCGATGCCCGCCGCCCCGCCCAAGGCCCAGGTGAGCCAAAGGGCCCAGAAAGACATGCTGCGCACCGCCTGCCCCACTCCGGGGGAAGGCCCGGTCCCGCCGGGGCCGCTAGCCGGGAGAGGCGCGGCGGGGAAGCGCAGCAGGGGAGCCAGGGCCAGCCCTCCGGCCAACACCACCCCGGCCACGGCCAGGCATAGCCGGGCCGAACCGGCCTCGGCCAGGGCCCAGGTGAACAGGGGGGCGGTCACCGCGCCGCCCAGGCCGAAGACCATGCTCACCAGCCCGGCGGCCAAGCCCTTGTTGGCCGCGAACCAGCGCTGGGCCACCGACAAGGCGGGAATGATCACGCAGCCGCCGTACATGCCGTTGGCCAGGGCCCAGATATATACCTCGGTCATGCCCTGGGCCCAGATCAGCAGGAGGTTGGACCCCGCGCCCAGGAGCGAGCCCAGGACCACCACCCGGCCGGGGCCCCAGCGCTCCTGCCAGCGCCCGGCCAGATAGGTGATCAAGGCCACCCCGGCCAGCATGAAAAAGATGATCTGGCCTATCTGGGCCCGGCTGGCCCCAAAGGCCTCCTGCCAATGGGAGGCCATGACCCCGGGAAAGCCGAAGGCCAGGGCCCCGGGCATGAAGATGGCCAGGCAGCTGGCCACCAGGGAGCGGTATTTGGTCTCGCGCTTGATCAGGCTCTCCCCGCCGGGCCCGCGCGGCCCGGGCGTTTTTTAGCGGCCCAGCGCCTCCCGGAACAACTTGAGCATGGCCGCCGCCTGGGGATGGGCGAACAGCGGCGAGGAAGCCAGGGGCGCGGCCAGCTTCTGGAAGGAAGCCCGGTCCGGCTTGTCGCACAGGTTCATGCCCGCCTTTGTCAGGTCCGCCAGATAGCCGGCCACCCGGCTGCGGTTGTCGTCACGCTGCCAGGCCGCCGCCTGGCTCATGCACCGGGCCACCAGCTTGCGGTCCGCCTCGGGCAGGCCGCGGAACCAGGCCGGGTTGGCCGCGCAGATGTGAGCCGAGTAAACATGGCGGGTCAGGCTGAGATACTTCTGCACCTTGTCCAGGCGATAGTTCCATATCACGCTCAGCGGATTCTCCTGGCCGTCCACCTTGCCCGAGGCCAACAGGCCGGTGATGGGCCAGGGGTGGGGCACGGCCACCGCGCCCAGGGCGTTCCACAGGGCGGTCTGGGCCTCGGACTCCATCACCCGGATGCGCAGGCCCTTCAGGTCGGCCGCGCTCTTCACGGCCCGCTTGTTGTTGGTCAGGTTGCGGAAGCCGTTCTCCGCGAAGGCCAGGCCCTGGAAGCCCACGGCGTCCAGGGAGGCCAGGAACTTCTTGCCCGCCGGACCCTGCAACACCTGGTCTACCTGGGCGAAGTTTTCGAACAGGAAGGGATACTCCACCGCCCGCACCTGGGGGGCCATCTGGTCGAAGGGCCCGGTGGTGACCACGCAGAGCTCCAGGCCGCCGGCCTTGAGCTGTTGGAGGATCTGGGTCTCGTCGCCCATGGCCCCGGAGTGGAAGTAGCGCACCTGGAAGCGGCCGGGCGCGGCCTGCTCCAGCAGGGCCATGAACTTTTCGGCGCAGAGGTTCTGGGCCGAGCCGGGCTTGGTAACCACGGCCAGGCGCAGGGGCGCGGCCAGGGCGGCCCCGGCAAACAGCGTTAGGCACAGGGCCAGCATAGCGGTGATGATCTTGCTTTTCATGTTCAATGCCTCCCTAGGGTGGGGAATCATATTACGCCGGGAGGCGGCGGGACAGGAAGGGGGTTCCCGGAAAATTCACCCCGGCGGGGCGGGCTAGGAGGCGGCGCCGGCCACGGTGAGGGCGCCGGGCAATATCTCCACGCTGAAGGGGGAGCCGGTCACCGGCTCGCCGTCGGCCCACAGCTCCATGGGCCGGTCGAAGCTCAGCTCGATCTTGCTGGAGCGCAAGAAGCTGACCTCGGCCACGCGCCCGTGCTTGCCCGGCAGGGCCAGGGGCAGCACGGCCATTACCTTGAGCAGGCTCAGCGGGGTGACCAGGCAGATGTCCAAGAGGCCGTCGTCGGGCACGGCGTGGGGGGTCACCCGGATGTTGTTGCCGTAGGAGGGGGTGTTGCCCAGGGCCACCAGGAACAGGGGGCCGTGGTATTCGCCGTCGTCCCACACCACCGTCGCCTGGGGCGGCTGGTAGCGGGTGATCATCCGCATCACCGCGTAGAGGTAGGCCGGGGTGCCCCACAGGGGGGCCTTCATGGTGTCCACGTAGCGGCTCACCACCGCGTCGAAGCCCACCGCGCCCACGGTGCAATACACCCGGCCATTGACCCGGGCCAGGTCCACCGTCCGGCGGCCGCCTCCGGCCAAGGCTTTCACCAGCCCCTCGGGGTCGCGGCCTACGCCCAGCGCCCGGCAGAAGTCGTTGCAGCGCCCGCAGGGCAGGGGGGCCAGGGCCGCATCGCTGTGGGCCAGGGCCTGGGCCGCCTCGTGCATGGTCCCGTCGCCGCCCACCACGATCACCGTTTCCACGCCGCGCTCCACCGCCTGGCGGGCCAGATCCTCGGCATGGCCCCGCCCCCGGGTGCCCAGCATTTCGGGCTCCAGCCCGGCCTGGGCCAGGGCCTGTTGCAGGCGCGCGGTGGCGCGGCCCGCCTTGCCTCGCCCCGCCTGGGGGTTGTGGATCAGGCACATGGATGCGGCGTTGGGTGCGGTCAAGGCTCCGGGCTCCCGTGTTCCGCCCGGGACGGGCCGGGTGGGCAGTGGACGGCAAAAGCGAGAACCGATGCTAGCAGACCGGTAAAAAATTGACAAGAAGGGGACGCGATCTCGCAAAGAGGTTGCAACCTAGAAGTCCCATGGGGCAAGATGGCGTGACAGATGTGGAAGCCCGGCTCTCAAACCGGGTAAAATCATCCCGTAAAACAGCAGCTGAGGATTTTGGTCGGCCTGCCCAGCCCCGGCGCAGGGCGGCATGCGGCTTTCGCCCTTTAGTTTGCTCAACCACGTGGGCCCCCTTTTCAAGCGGCATGACCGCCGGAAGGTTTATGCAGACCCAAAACCGTGCCCCGGAACTCCAGAAACTGATCGAACACATCAGGGAGCTCTTCCTGCCCCAGCCGCCTTCGGAAGAGGAGATCGTGGAGGTTATCGGGCAGTACGATCCCAAGGCCGTCCAGCAGGCCATCGCCGCCATTCAGGCTAACCGGATCAGCCAGTTCCAGGTATTCAAGAGTATCGTCAAGTACTTCGCGCTCTAATCATTTGTCGGGTTTCAAGGCCGGGGCCCTAAAAACCAATAAGATATACTTGTGGAATAGGCTATTTTTTAGGTAGGCTCATGCAAACCCGTGCCCGCGCATGAGGAAGCCATGAGCATCACCTGTCAGCATCATCCCGCGAAAAACCTGATCATTTTCACTCTGCAAGGCGAACCGGATATGGTGGAAATCTTGGAGGCCTATCGCTACGCCAAGGAGCAGTTCGGCCTGACCAAGCACACCATCTGGAATGCTCGCGAGGCCTCCCTGGCCCGGCTGGAAGAATATGACCTGGAAAAGCTCAACGAGTTGCTGGCCCTGATCCAGGGCGCGGACCCGGTGCGGGTGGGGGGGCGCTCGGCCCTGCTGGTGGGCAATGAGCAAGACTCGGCCATGATTCGGAGGTTTGCCAGCCGCAACTGGCGGCTGCCCCAAAAGCGCAAGGTGGTCCGCACCATCGAAGAGGCATATGCCTGGGTGGAAAAGGGCGAGTAGGTGAGTCGGTGCCCAAAAAACGAAAGCGGCCCGTTTGGGCCGCTTGTCTCTTTCTGGGGTGGGGTGGCTAGTGGGACTTGAACCCACGGCCTCCAGGGCCACAACCTGGCGCTCTAACCAAACTGAGCTATAGCCACCACATTTCCCCGCCCGGCCTGGGCCGGTCGGAGTAGGTGCGATTTATAACAGAGCGCCCGCTCCCTGGCAAGTGTTTTCGCGGGGCCCCCATGCCCGGCCTGGCCGAGGTTTTTACAGCCTGGCCGGTAACTTGACACTCCGCGCCCCCTTCAATAGGATTAGTTGCAAACATGGGCGGAGCCTGGGCGCGCCGCCTCTGCCCCAGTCGTGCCGCCGAGCCTGGAGAGTGCCAGTTTGCAACTCATAGACATCTTTAAGAACCGAACCCGCCACCCCTTCCGGCCGCGGGCTTCCGATGTCATCCAGCGGGTCTTCGCCGACTTCCGCGATTATCAGGCCGAGGGCGACAACCTGATCCTGGGCGAGGGCCATTTGGCCGACAAGCGCATCCTGGTGGTGGCCCAGCAAAAGCCCAAGCCCGAGAAGTTCCGCTCGGCCAAGGACGTGGGCAAGCTCAACTGGGGGATGCTCAACGCGGACGAGCACTCCCAGGTGCTGGGCCTGTTGCGTAAGCTCACCGACACCGGCCCCCACGAGGACGCGGTGCTCCTGTCCATCGTGGACACCTACGGCGCGGACATCTCCATGTACTCCGCCCGGCGCTTGCAGGCGTTCTTCATCGCCCATCTGATCCGGGCCTACCTCAACGTGCCCATCCGCACCATCAGCCTGGTCTTGGGCGAGGGCGGCTCGGGCGGGGCCCTGGCCCTACAGGTGGCCGACCGCCGCGCGGCGGTGGAAGACGCCATGTACGCCACCGCGCCCCCGGAGTCGGTGGCCGCCATCATCTTCCGCGACCCGGCCCGCATCGACGAGGCCTTGCAGGTATCCAAGTCCACGGCCAAGCACCTGAAGCACTTCAACGTGGTGGACACCCTGGTGCCTCAGACCAAGAGCGTGATGGACGCCGACGGCCTGGCCGACCACATTCAGGGCTATCTGGAGCGCACCATCAAGGACCTGATGCGCCGCCGCCTGGACAAGCTCATGGATAAGCGGCTGGAGACCGCCGACGAGCTGGGGGTGATCGACCGGGGCAAGTTCTTCGAGATCAAGCGCTTCATCGAGCGGCCCCTCAAGCAGTTCTACAAGCCGCCCGCCCAGCTCAAGATCATCTCCGACCCCAGCGGGGCCACCATCCACCTGGAAGATAACTACGGCGACGGCACGGTGATCGAGCCGGGCCAGCCCCTGGTGCGCTGCGGCCAGGAGACCGAGGGCGCGGCCGGGGACGGCTGTGGAGCCCTCATCCCCCTGGAGGACTACCTCAAGAACTTCCAGACCTGTCCCCAGTGCGGCAAGCGCCATGTGCTTGACGCGGCGGGCTGGATAAGCGCCCTGGCCGATCCGGGCAGCTTCCATGAGCTGTTCCGAAACTTGAACGTCTCGGACCTCCTTCCTCAGGAGGATCTGCACGACTATTACCGCGAGTTCCTCAAGAAGCAGAAGACGCGCTCCTCGTTCAACGAGTCCCTGGTCACAGCCCACGCCACCATCTACGGCTACCCGGCCGTATTGGCCTTGAGCGACTTCGCCTTTGCCGGCGGCTCCATGGGCGTGGTCTTCGGCGAGAAGTTCCGCCTGGCCGTGGAGTACAGTCTGCGCAAGAAGTGGCCCCTGGTCAGCGTGTGCTGCTCGGGCGGCGCCCGGCTCTACGAGGGCATCGTGGCCCTGATGCAGATGTACAAGACCGTGGCCGCGGTGGAGCGCCTCAAGCGGGCGGGGGTGCCCTTCATCTCCATCCTGGCCGACCCCTCCACCGGCGGGGCCATCGCCTCCTACGCCGCCCTGGGCGATGTGTGCCTGGCCGAACCCGGGGCCCTGGTCATCTTCACCGGCCCCCGGGTGATGAAGGCGCGGGGCTTCGAGGTGGAGCCGGAGATGGTGCTCTCGGACAGCCTGGTGAACTCCTCGGGCGACACCCTGCGCCAAGACGATTACTACGGCGACATTCGCGGCATCCAGGAAGTGGTGCCCCGGGGCGAGATGCGCCGGGCGGTGTCGCGCTATCTGGAGTATTACGCGCGCATCCGGGCGGGCGAGCCCAAGAAAAAAGGCATGAAGGTCTACCGCCGCCGCCAGCGTGGGCAGATGGAAAGCGGAGAATAGGCGTCATGGCCGGCCCGGAGGACAACCGCCCCACCGACCCCAACGACAACCAGCTCTTTCGCTGGGCCGAGGATCTCCCGCCCCAGGCCTGGGACGACCTGGCGGCCCGGCCCCCGGCCCAGGCGGCCGAGGCCACCGGAGCGTCCTGGGACGGCGAGGCCTTTGTCATCCCTTTCTTTGGCCGGGCCTACCGGGTGGAGCCAGGGGCGCGGCGCATCAGCCTGCTTGACGACCCCGAGCGCCGCCTGTCCTACCAGGTCGCCCTGGTCATCCTGAGCACCCTGGCCAAGAGCCTGGGGGTGCCCCCGGCCGGGCGCATGATCACCCCCCACGAGCTTCCCGGTGGGGCCATGTTCTTCCAGGGGCCGCACGCCATCAACAAGGCCCCCCTGGAGGAGCGCTTCGGCGCGGACCCGGAGCTGCTGCGTTTGGCCGCCGCGCCCCTGAAGCCAACTCCCTGCGAGGGCGGCGACGTGGGCCTGATGCTGCCAGGCCTGCCCATGATCCCCCTGTACGTGCTGCTCTGGGGCGGGGACGAGGAGTTCGAGGCCCGCGCGGTGGTCGGGCTGGACGCCCACGCCCACCATCACCTGGCCCTGGACGGGGTCTGGGCCCTGACCAACCTGCTGGTGAGCCGGCTTACCAAATGAGCGGCCAATCCTCGCAAGGCACCGGCGCCTGCGGCCTGAACTGCCTGGTGTGCGGGCTCATGCGCGAAGGCAAGTGCAGCCCCTGCGGCGCGGGCACCGAGGCCCAGGCCCAGGCCAAGCTGGCTGCCCAGCTCCGGCTCATGGGCTCGGTGTGCCCCATCTTGCAATGCGCCGTGGCCAAGAAGATCGACTATTGCTCCGCCTCTTGCGAGGTCTACCCCTGCCGCCACTTCATGTCCGGGCCCTATCCGCTCAGCTCGGCTTATCTGGAGATGCAGGTGCGCCGCAGAGGCCAGAACAAGCCCAACGCACCGGCCGCCCCGCCGCGCGGGGGCCATGACAAGGGGACCCTGCACTAGCCATGGCTTGGCAGGGCACCGCGCCTGTGCTAAGTTTGCCGCCAGCCGATCATAAGTGCCCTCGTAGCTCAGCAGGATAGAGCAACGGCCTCCTAAGCCGTAGGCCGCCCGTTCGATTCGGGCCGGGGGCACCAACTTCTTTTCCTATCACCGCCCCTATGCCCGCAGAAAGGCGCTGATGTGTGCCATCAGCTCCCGGGGCTTTTCCTCGATTACCAGGTGCCCCGAGCCAGGGATGATCTCGAGAAGCGAGTCCGGTATGGCCTCGTGCAGCTGTTGCCCCTTGGCCTGGGGTATCCAGGCGTCCTCCGCGCCCCACAAGATCAACACCGGCATTTTGATTCGAGAATAGAGCGGCTCCACCTCATCGGTGTAGGCCTGGTCGGCCTGGGCGATCTGGCGGTAAAAGGCCGTCCTTCCCTCCTCGCCAAGCCAGGGCTGCACTGTTCTTTCCAGCACAGCCTGATCCAGGGGCTGAAAGGCGGCGGTTTGCACATAAGCGCGGACCACCGCCTCATGGATGTAGTCCGGCAGGCCGGCAAAGGCCGCCTCGTGCTGACGGACATGCAGGAAAAAGGGCGAACCCCAGGGCGCCAGGGCCACCGGATCGATGAGCACCATCTTGGCAAAGCCGCGTTGGTTCAAAAGGTGGGTTCTGAGTAAAGTGGCCCCGCCAAAGTCGTGGCCGACCGCAAGGGGGCTTTCCAATTGCCAGTGGTCCAACAGGCGGCATAGCACCTGATTCTGCACCCCCAAGGACACATCGCCGGGCCCTCGGTCCGATTGCCCGTATCCCAGGAGGTCGTAGTAATAGACCGTGAAATCCGCGGACAGAAGCTTGATCAGGTGACGGAGGTTAAAGGAAGACCAGGGGGTGCCGTGCACCATTACCAGAGGCGGGCCTTGGCCGGTTATGTCGTAACGCACCCTGCGCTCTTGAAACAGAATCTCCCGCGAAAGCAACCATTGCTCCATATGCCGCCTCAACTTGGCCCCCGCGCGTGTCCTTGTCGATGGGGGAAAGGGTAAACCGCGCCACTATATTTTAGATTATGCGGCAACCGAGGTTTTCTGTGGAGGTTGCGCCGCATGGGCGCGATCTCTCTTGCTCTGGGCGGGTGAGGGCAGGGCGGGCGTCTGCCCTAGGCCACTAGGGCTTGGGCGAGAGGCCGGGGAAGCCCAGCATGTCAAAGGTGTTCTCGCCCCAGAAGCCCTGGATGATCTCGCGCACCGAGATGAGTATGTGCCGCTTGGTCAGGCGGGCCACGCTTTGTTCGTCGCGGGCGTCGATGGCGTCGATGATCTCCTCCATCTCGCAGAAGAAGCTCTGGGGCTCGATCTCGCGGTGGATGGATAGCCAGAAGCGCAGATAATGGGTGAGCAGGCGCTCCAGGAGCACGGCGAGCTGGTGGTTGTTGGCCGCCTTGAATATCTCCTGGTGAACCTGGGAGTCGATCTCCACCATCTTTTGCTTGGCCGTGCCCGGCTTGCACTCCTTGAAGGTCTTTTTCATGGCGATGAGGCGCTCCACCTGCTGGCGGGACATGCGCTTGCAGGCCCATACGTTGGCCTGCATCTCCAAGACCAGGCGGATGTCGGTCAGCTCGCGCAGGCGGTCCAGGCTCAGCGGGGTTACCAGGAACGAGCTGCCCTGGCGCACCACCCAGTCCTCGGCTTGCAGGAGAATGAGCGCCTCCTTGACCGGGGTGCGGCTCACCTTGAACTCCTGGGCGATATGGCTCACGCTGATCACGCTCTCCGGCTCCAGGTCCAGCCAGATGATGCGCTTTTTCAGCTCCTCGTAGAGCTTTTCGTATTCCTTGGCCATGACCCCTCCCTCGATCTTCCGGGCCTCAAGCCTGCCTCGGCCGGCCCCCGCCTCCAACGTGATCTCTATTGCACGCCGTGGATATCAATAGTTGATCACAATTGCATCCCAATTTAATCTAACTCGTCGCAAAAGGCAAGAATATACCTGGCCGGCCCGTATATGGAGGCCACCGGGTTTTGAGCAAAATAATACCCTTATGAAAACAGGGAGATTGGTTAGCAAGGTATGCGCCCGGCGTAATAGATAGCGAAAAATAACGATGTTTCAATTATGTAAGGCCATTTTACGCTGTCAAAGTAAAATCATGGAAAAACGTACTAAGAGCCGTACGATTTGGCTTGACACTTTAAATTAAATTGAATTATGTATGTATCCATGTTTGATTAAGCCGTGATCAATCGGTGCTCAGACGGGGGCCGTGGCGGTTCACCCCGCGAGATAAAGGCTCCCGGCGCGCATATGAAGCCGATTTGTCTGGCCAAACGCGCATGGAACGGCTATGGATGCCGAGTAGTGAGTCACCACCGGGGGGGCGGCGAGGGAGCACCCCGCCGCCCTTTCGCGGACAAGGGCTCTCAACCGATTTGACCCAAACCGTGTGCACAGCCTATTTCATTGTGGAGGTTTAGTATGAGGCTATCGCTCAAGTCGTTCACCGTTTTGGCCGCCGCGGCCGTCTTCGCCTTGTCGGCTACGGTCGCCACCGCCGCCAAGCCCAAGGAAGTGTCCCTGGTGTCCTGGGGCGTGGGCTCCATGTTCTATTCCATGAGCTCCGCCGTGGCTAACGCGGTCAAGCAGAAGAGCGGCATCAAGACCAATATCATTCCTTCCAGCAACGACACCGGCCGCATGCTGCCGGTGAAGACCGGCGAGGCCCAGATGTTCATCGCGGCGGCCTCCACCGGCTGGCTGGGCACCCGCGGCGCGGGCATGTTCTCTAACCCGCAGTGGGGCCCCCAGAAGCTGCGCATCGCCTGGCGGGGCGGCGCCTACTACACCGCCTTCTGGAGCCGGGGCGATTCCGGCCTGAGCAACCTGACCCAGGTCAAGGGCATGCGCGTGGCCCAGGTGCCCGGCTCGCCCACCCTCAACTGGCTGCTCCAGGGCGCCGTGGCCTTCGGCGGCTACGACATGGCCCAGGTCAAGACGGTCAACATGTCCGGTTACGGCCCGGCCTGCAAGGCGGTGATCCAGGGCTCGCTGGACCTGTTCGTGAGCAGCACCACCAGCGGCTACGTGCGTGAGTGCGCGGCCAAGCCCGGCGGCATCGCCTGGATGAACCTGGACCCCAACGACAAGGCCGCCTGGCAGCGCCTGTGGGGCTTCGCTCCCTGGGCCGGCTACGGCACCCCCAAGGTCTACGCGGGCATGGACAAGGGCGTGAAGCCCTTCACCGCGCTCAAGTACGCCGCCTTCTTCTGGAGCTACGACAACATCGACGAGGAGACGGTCTACCAGTACGCCAAGGGCATCTGGGAGAGCTACGACCTGTACAAGGACAAGCACCCCCGCCTGGCCGACTGGAGCCACAAGTCCGCCGCGGACCTGAACACCCTCATCTTCCCCTTCCACCCCGGCCTGATCAAGCTGCTCAAGGAAAAGGGCGTGTGGACCCCCGAGCATGAGAAGTTCCAGCAGACCCAGCTGAAGAACGAGGCCGCTCGCCTGGTCCTGTGGAAAGAGGCCACCGCCAAGGCCGACAAGAAGGGCGTCAAGGTCGGCAGCCCCGAGTTCGGCAAGCTGTGGAAGGAAATGCTCCTCGCCGCGAACCTGTACCGTTAAAACCATCCCCGGGGCGGCGGGCGCTTGGTCCGCCGCCCCGGACCGAACTGTTCACCCCGGCCCCAGTATGCTTCGGGAGACGTGATGTCCACTGAGCTTGCCGCCTCCATGGTCCCCAAATACCGGCCCCTGAAGGGCCTGGTCCGGGCATACATGCTTTTTGCCTCGGTCTTGGCCATGGCCTCGGCCATTTTTTACAATTTTTACTTCAGCATCGACGGCTGGACCTTCCCCAGCAACGGATACCTCTATTTCCTGCTGGCGTTGTACCTGCCCCTGGTCTATTTGCTGTTCCCGCCGGTGAAGACCGCCAAGGCCGTGGCCCGGGTGCCTTGGTACGACTATCTTATCTCTCTGGCCATCCTGGTCTCGGGCATGTATTGCTTTGCCAACGCCATGGAGATGCGCACCATGGGCTGGGAGATCCTGGCCCCCTGGCCGGCCAAGATCGCCTGCCTGATCATCCTGCTCTCGGTGCTGGAGGCGGCCCGGCGGGCCAGCGGCATGGCCTTTTTCATCGTGATCATCTTCTTCGCCTCCTATGCCCTCTACGCCAACTACATGCCCTCGTTCCTGCACGGCAAGGGCTACGGCTTCTGGCGAGTGGTCACCTTCCACGTCATGGGCCCCGAGAGCATCATCGGCATCCCCATGCGCACCACCGGCTCCATCCTCATCGGGTACATGATCTTCGCCGTGGCCCTGATGCACACCGGAGCGGGCAACTTCTTCCTGGACATCGCCCAGAGCATGTTGGGCACGGTGCGCGGCGGGGCGGCCAAGGTGAGCATCCTCTCCAGCGCCTTGATGGGCTCCATCAGCGGCTCGGTGATCTCCAACGTGCTCTCCACCGGCTCCTTCACCATCCCGGCCATGAAGCGCTCGGGCTACCCCGCCTACTTTGCCGGCGCGGTGGAGGCCTGCGCCTCGGCCGGCGGCACCATGATGCCCCCGGTCATGGGAGCCACCGCCTTCGTCATGGCCGAGATGCTGCAAGTGCCCTACCTGACCATCATCATGGCGGCGATCATCCCCTCGATCCTCTACTTCTCCTGCCTCTTGTTCCAGGCCGACGCCTACGCCGCCCTGCACGGCATCAGGGGGCAGGCCAAGAGCGAGTGTCCGCCCTTCTGGTCGGTGATGAAAACCGGCTGGCAGTATCTGCTGGCCATCTTCATCCTCATCTACATGGTGGTGGCCATGTCCATGGAGGCCCAGGCCGCCTGGGTGGCCACCGCGGTGTTGATCGCGGTCTCCAGCTTCCGCAAGGAGACCCGCCTGAACTGGACCAAGTTCCTGGACTTCATCGAAGGCACCGCTAAGTTCATGGCCGAGATCACCGCGATCCTGGCCGCCTGCGGCCTCATCGTGGGAGCCATGGTCTTCACCGGCGTGGCCACCTCCTTCGCCTCGGAGGTGGTGTCCTTTGCTGGCGACAACGCCTTTTTGATTCTGGTGCTGGGCGCCTTCTCCAGCTTCATCCTGGGCATGGGCATGTCCATCACCGCCTGCTACATCTTCCTGGCCATCGTCATGGCCCCGGCCCTGATCAACATGGGCTTCGAGCCTCTGGCGGTGCATTTGTTCGTGCTCTACTGGGGCATGGCTTCCTACATCACCCCGCCGGTGGCCATGGGCGCCTTTGCCGCGGCCACGGTGGCCGGCTCCAGCCCCATGAAGACCGCCTTGCAGGCCATGCGCCTGGGGGTGGCCAAGTATTTGCTGCCCTTCTTCTTCGTGCTCAACCCCGCCCTGATCTGGAAAGGTCCCTGGCACGAGGTCCTGCTCTCGTTCCTCTCCTGCCTGGTGGGAGTGGCCTGCCTCGGCGGGGCCCTGGAGGGCTATTTGTTCGGGCTGGGCCGGGTCAACTACCTGGTCAGGGTCTTCGTCTTCGCGGGCGGCGTCATGCTGGGCGTGCCCTCCATCAAGACCGACCTCTTCGGCATCGCCCTGTTGGGCATGGGCCTGGTGCTTTGGTACTTCTTCGATAAAAACCGCAAGGCCCCGCTGAACCCGGGGACCGCCGGCGGCCGGGCCTAGGCCCGGGGCCAAGATTGGATAGTCCCATGGACCAAATGAACAAGAAAGAGCGCGTGCTGGCCACGGTGGCTGGCCAAGAGGTGGACCGGGCCCCGGCCTGCTACTTCAACCACATGGCCCACACCGAGCGCTCCCCCGAGGCCATCACCGGCCGTATGCTCACTGAGTACTGGCTCTATGACTGGGATTTCATCAAGCTCATGGCCCGGCCTTCCTATTACGGCGAGGCCTGGGGCGCGGACTACACCTGGAACCCGGCCGATCCCAATGGGATGCCCATGCTCACCGAACCTTTCCTCAAGACCCCGGCCGACCTGGCCAAGCTGCCGCCCCTGGCGGGGGACTTCGGCCCCTTTGCCGAGCAGCTCAAGGCGGTTCAGTGGGTCAAGGAGGGGCTCAAGGACGAGGCCTTCTTCGTGATGAGCCTGTTCAACCCCCTTAGCATCGCCAACCGCATGATGGGCGCGGTATTCGGCAACCCGGACGAGGCCAAGCCCATGAAGGACATGATCGCCCAGGATCCCGACGCGGTGCATAAGGGGCTGGCCACCATCACCGACACCCTGGTGGACTTCACCCGCCACATCATCCGGAACGGGGCCCACGGGGTGTTCATGACCAGCACGGTGTGGACCTACGACTTCTTTGACGAGGAGTCCTACGAGGAGTTCGGCAAGCAATACGACCTCAAGGTGTACGAGGCCGCCCGCGAGGAGGGCGCGGTCTTGAACGTGCAGCACGTATGCCGCGACAACATCATGCTCAAGGTCTTCGCCGACTACCCGGTGGAGGTGATCTCCTACGAGTCCACCAACCCGCGCAACCCCAGCCTGAGCGAGGCGCGGGGCGTGGTCAAGCAGGCCCTGTGGGGCGGGCTGGACCAGCGCCAGGTGCTGCCCGAGGGCACCCCGGAGGACGTGGCCGCCCAGGTGCGCCAGTGCCTGGACGAGACCCAGGGCAAGGGCATCATCGTGGGGCCCGGCTGCACGGCCAACCGCCACGTGCCCGAGGAGAACCTGAGGGCGGTGGTCCCGGCCATCCAGGCCTGGTTCGCCTGATCCCCGGCCCGGCGGGCCCGCGCCCGCCTGCTCGTACATGCCCCTCGCGGCCCGGCCCACGCCGGGACGCCACGCCCCGGCCTTGGCCGGCCGGGGAGGGGACTGCCTGGTGTTTGGGAGTTAGCAAAAAATGGCTTACACCATTAAAGATGTTCTGCGCTTGGAAGTGGCCCCGGCCTTGGGCTGCACCGAGCCGGTGGCCGTGGCCTTGGGCGCGGCGGCGGCAGCTTCGCTGTTGCCCGGCGGCGAGGTCGAGTCCATCGAGGTTTCCCTGGACCCCAATGTCTATAAAAACGGCCTGGCCATCTCCATTCCGGGCTCCAACGGCGCCACCGGCCTGGACACCGCCGCCGCCTTGGGCGCCCTGGCGGGTAACCCCCACATGGGCCTGGAGGTGCTGGCCCCGGTGAGCGAGCCCGACCTGGAGCGGGTGCAGAAGTTCCTGGAAGAGAAGCGGGTCAAGCTCAAGGTGCTGGACCCCGGCGGCCTGCGCATCGAGACCACGGTGCGCGCGGACGGCCACGAGGCCCGTTCGCTCATCACCCACCTGCACGACAACATCGTGGGCCTGTGGCTGGATGACGAAAAGCTGGAAAACCACGCCCTGCTTTCGCCCCAGGGCGTGGGCGGGGTCAGCCCCATGGCCGAGTTGGAGGACTGGCTGCGCGGCCAGAGCTTGGAGCAGCTCCTGGCCCTGGTGGAGGGCTTGGACCAGGAGGACCTGGATTTCCTCAAGCAGGGCATGGAGCACAACCTGCGCCTGGCCAACTACGGGCTCAAGCACGGCCCCGGCTTGGCCATCGGGCGCACCCTGGAGCGCATCGTGCGCCAGGGGCTCTTGAAGCGAGACATGGCCCTGGCCGCCCGCATTCTTACCTCGGCCGCGGCCGACGCGCGCATGGCCGGCATCAAGCTGCCCGCCATGTCCTCGGCGGGCAGCGGCAACCACGGCCTCACCGCCATCCTGCCCCTGGTGGCGGTCAAGGAGTTCATCAACTGCGATGAGCGCACCTTGTTGGAGGCCATGGGCTTCAGCCACGTGATCACCGCCTACATCAAGGCCTTCACCGGCCGCCTCTCGGCGGTGTGCGGCTGCTCGGTGGCCGCCGGGGCCGGGGCCACCAGCGCGGTCACCTACATGCTCGGCGGCCAGACCAAGCACATCGCCGCGGCCATCAAGATACTCACCGGCGACCTGGCCGGGGTGATCTGCGACGGGGCCAAGACCGGCTGCGCCATCAAGCTGGCCACCGCCGCCGGCTCGGCGGTGCAGGCGGCCCTGTTCTCTTTGCACGGCGTGGAAGTGGACCCCATCCAGGGCATCATGGGCCTCACCATGGAAAAGACCTCCGAGAACCTGGGCGCGCTGAGCACCCAGGGCATGGTGGAGACCGACCGCACCATCCTCAAGATCATCATGGACAAGCACTTCTCGTTGGAAGAGTAGGGCTCGGGCGGCTCCTCTTGGGGCCGCCCACCCTCGCACCAAGGCATTGACCCGGACGGTCAGTTCGGGATACCATTTGATTTAATTAGAAAAACTAATTTGCATCCTATCGGGGGCGCCTCCAAGGGGGGCTGGCCGCCCAGCCGTGGCGCACCCGGCCACAAAGGTCCGTGATTGTGACCGTGAGGGGCACCCATGCCCCGAGGGGGTGATCATGGAAAAGGAAGCAAAGAGGTGTCTGGAGGCGGGGACGATCCAGCACAGGAACGTTCCCGACGCCTGGCAAACCAAGACCCAGGAGTTGGTGGGCCTGCCTTTCCCCTGGCCTTGGTTGTTTATCGCCGCCATTTTATTCGGGGTTGCCTTGGCTCTGGCCTATCAGGAGCCGATCAACGAAAAGCTCATTCGCCTTTATGGCATCCTGTGCATACTCATCGCCGGGCTGGCCAACGCGGTGGTGTTCTTCGAGATGCTGGTGGACGAGGCGGCGGACACCTGGCCCAGCCTCCTGGAAGAGAAAAAGGAGGTGGCCAACGCCTGGATTTCGCTTTGGTACGATCGGATGTTCTGGTCCTCCAAAAACATCTGGTGCGCCCTGGCAATGATGCTGCTCCTGGCCCGTTCCAACTACGCCACGGTCGAATCCTTTCACCTGGAGCACCTGAGCACCATCATTTACACTTACCTGCTGCTCTTCATAATGAGCTTCATGTCCGGCTCCACCCTGTGGGTCATGCTGTGCATCGCGCGCATGTTCTGGTCTCTGGGCAGGGCCGTGAGGATAAGACCTTCCATTTTCGATACCCGCACCAGCGTATTGCGAGCGGCCTCCTCGGTCATGTTCAAGGTATCCCTGGTGGGCGCGGGCCTGTACTTGTTGGGGCTGTCCATTATCTATTTCTGCAAGACCCAGCTTGATGGCCACCAGCTTTTTCTGTTGGTGTTCTTCGGGATTTTCATCCTGGGCTACTTCATCGTGCCGCAACGCAACATCCACAAGGCGCTGGTGGAGATCAAGCGCTCCCACCTCAGCAAGCTGGTGGTTCAGATAGAGCGCTACTTTACGGCAGTCACCGAAGACCCCACCAAGGAGAACATAGACAAGCTCCACGACTTGTTCGGGGTGCAGGCAGTGCTCAACAGCAAGACCGTTTTCCCCTCGGGCCTGGCAGAGTTGCTTAGCCTCATAGGCTCCATATTCATCCCGCTTCTGGCCTTGCTTTATGAAGTCATGTCCAAGCAGGGAGGGGTTTTCAAATGAATGGCCAGAGAGCGTCCCTAGGCTGCGGCCTTTGGCCTTGCGGTTGGCGCTGTTTGGGGCTATGATTCCTCCTGTATACAGAAGGCCACGCTCACGCGGCGGAGAGACATGATTCACTTGCGGGGACAATTTGCACTTAGCAGCGCCAACCAGGGCGCGGCGTCCCGCTGTGCCTCGTATCTCTATTATTATTATTACGCCCCCGTCACCCGGACGGTGAGCAAGCGTGGAGCGCCCCAGGCCTAGCACCTGAACCAATACCAGGCACCACAGCCCACCGTCCCCCGGACGGTGGGTTTTTTATTTTGGGCCAATTACGGCCCGGCCCCAAACGGCCAAGGAAAAGGAAGCAACCAATGATCATCCAATTGAAGGCAAGCGCGAGAAGCGGCGGACTGGAAAAACTGGTCTCCCAACTGGCCGGGGACGGGGTTCCCCGGGAGCGGCTGGACATCTTCTCCGGCGACACCTACACCTTGGTGGGCATCAAGGGGGACGCCAGCAAGCTGAACCTGGACAAGTACCAGGCCCTGGACTACGTGCTCACCGTGCACCGCATCTCCGACCCCTTCAAGGAGCTGAGCCGCCAGTTCCACCCGGACGACACCGTGGTGGAGCTAAGGAACGGGCATCGGGTGGGCAAGGACCTGAGCATCATCGCCGGGCCCTGCGCCATCGAGAGCCGGGAGCAGCTTTTCCGCACCGCCGAGCTGGTGGCCGCCGCCGGGGCCAACATCCTCAGGGGCGGGGCCTTCAAGCCGCGCACCATTCACCGCAGCTTTCAGGGCCTGGGCGAGGAGGGGCTCAAGCTCCTGGCCGAGGCGCGCGAGGCGGTCGGCCTGCCCGTGGTCTCGGAGATCATGGACGCCCGCGACATCCCCCTGTTCCTGAAGTACGACATCGACATCTGGCAGGTGGGGGCGCGCAACTGCCTGAACTACACCTTCCTGGACGCCCTGAGCCAGGTGCCCCATCCCAAGCCGGTGCTGCTCAAGCGGGGCGACCACGTGTCCGTCAACGAGTTGTTGGGCGCCGCGCTTCGGCTCTACGAGGGCAACCAGGAGGTGATTCTTTGCGAGCGCGGCGACAAGACCGCCGACCGGGTGCACCGCAACGTGCTCAACCTGAACAACGTCTCCTACCTCAAGCACCACTACCATTTGCCGGTGATCGTGGACCCCAGCCACGGCACCGGGGTGCGTGAGCTGGTGGTGGACCTGGGCATGGCCGGGCTGGCCGCCGGGGCCGACGGCCTGATTGTGGAGGTGCATCACCAGCCGGAAAAGGCCCTGTGCGACGGAGCCCAGAGCCTGAACCAGGAGTTCGGGGACATGGTGCCCCTGGCCTCCACCATCTGGCAAGCGCGGGCCGCCCTGGGCGCGAGCCAGGCCGCCCAGTGCGCCGCCCTGGGCTCGGCCGCCGCCTGCTGCGCCTGAGGCCGCCAGCCCTTCTTGGGCCGCGTCCCGGCCGGGTCCTCGTGGGCCCGGCCGGGCTTCCTTGCCTATATGCCTTGCCTCCCGCCGGGCTTTGCCCTGAGAATGTAAGCAGGGTCCGGCAAGTTACTTGAACAACCAACCGGAGGATTATCGCGTGATGAAAACATCGCGTGGCGTGCTGTCTTCTCTTTGGGGCCGCGGGCGGCTGGTGTTGCCGCTCTTGGCCGCGTCCCTGCTCTTGGTGCTGGCCTGCGCCCCCGCCTACCTGGACCCGGGCCCCAACCCGGCCAAGGTGACGGTCAAGGTGCAGGCCAAGTCCACCGCCGAGGTGCGCTCCGCCCGGCGCTACGACTCCACCCCCACCTGGTTCTGGGGGCTCTACGCGGAGCAGGCGAGCGGCGGCCGCATGCCTTATCCGCCCCTGGGCGGAGGGATGCAGCCCAACCAGGTGGCCAAGGAATTGAACCAGGAGGTCACCTTCCTGCTGCCCCCGGGCAAGCAACGGGTGCTCCTGCGCCTGGAGGCCGATATGGAAGTGCCCGACTCCGAGGGCTCCAAGATCGTGGCCGTGGCTGCTTTCGAGGAAACCTTGAACCTGGACCTGAAGCCCGGGCAGAGTCTGCGCCTGGAACGCCGCTTCGGCTATTAGAGCGCGCCGGCGCGCGGCGGGGTCACGGTAGAGCAATGAAATCAGAGCCGCCCCATTGGGGGCGCACCCGTGGTACAACAACAACACCTGGCCGGAGAAACCAAAACCTGCCCTGATCGCCCGGTAGGGTCCAGGCGGGACATTTGCAACCGGGGTCCGCCTCCGGTCTTTTCGCCGAAAAGCCAGGTCATCACATGCCCCCAGCCCTGCTCGCAGATCCCAACCAGGCGCTGCGCCTCAAGCGCAACCTCTATGCCCTGGCCGCCGGCGCGGTGTACACCCTGCTGTGCTGGGTGCTCTGGAAGTGGAACTTCTTTCGGGCCACCCCCAATGAGTTCTTCCTGCTCTTCGGCAGCTTCTGGCTGGTCAATATCTGTTGGCCCATCATGATCATCAGCGGCTTCAACCTCCGCTTCCGGGACCCCAGCCTAACCTTGGGCCAGATCGCCTGGGCCACCATCACGGTGATGGTTTCGCTGTACTTCGTCTATCAGCTGCGCATGGCGGTTTTGATGTACTACCTGCTGGTGATGATCTTCGGCGCCTTCCACCTGCGGCTGTCCGGCTTCCTGTCCATCAGCGGCATGGCCATCCTGGGCTACGGCCTGGTGATCTTTTTCCTCAACCGCAACCACAGCGAGATCCTCAACCTCCGGGTGGAGTACGTGCAGTGGTTGACCTTCTCGGTGGTCCTGAGCTGCTTTTCCCTGATGGGGACCAGCCTCAGCGCCCTGCGCCGCCGCTACCTTAGGCAAAACCGCCAATTGGGCGGGGCCTTGGAGCGCATCCGGGAGCTGGCCATAACCGACGAGCTCACCGGGGTGTGGAACCGCCGCCGGGGAATGCAGGCCCTGGACGGGCACCTGGCCTTGGCCCAGCGCGGGGGGTACGAATTCGCGGTGTGCTATATGGACCTGGACCACTTCAAGAAGGTCAACGACCGCTACGGCCACCATGCCGGCGATGTGGTGTTGCAGGCCGCGGCCAAGGCCATGGCCGGGGAGCTTCGGGAGGTGGACAACTTCTCCCGCTTCGGCGGGGAGGAGTTCGTGGCCGTGCTGGTGCAGGCCGGCCAGGACCGGGCCCTGATGGTGGCCGAGCGCCTGCGCCGCCGGGTGCGCGGCCTGGACTTCAGCCTGGTGGCCCCGGGCCTCAGGGTCACGGTGAGCGTCGGCGTGGCCGCTTACCAGCCCGGCGAGTCGGTGGACCAGCTCCTGCGCCGGGCCGACCAGGCCCACTACCAGGCCAAGACCCTGGGCCGCGATCAGGTGGTCGCCGCCCCTCCCAGCGCCTGACGTTTCCCTAATCTCCCGTCCGATTCCTCCTTTTTTTGGCCAACTATTGTTTATCCTTAAACGTTGTGGCAATCTACATGGTCGGAGGGGCCACACATCGTTTTATCGGACAGGAGGTTGGCGCCCATGCCGCTCAAAGGGATGTTTTCAGGCCTGGCCGCGCTGGCGGCCCTGTGCCTGCTTGCCGGCCTGGGGCCGGCCTGGGCCCAGGCGCCCGGCGACCAGGCCATCAGGGACTACATCAAGGCCCACCCCGAAGTGATTCTGGAGGCCCTGTCCCACGACAAGGAAGCCCTCTACGACATGGTGCTGGACGGCCGCGACATCAAGCAGCGCCGCACCTGGCGGGCCAACATCAAGACCAGCCTGGCCAAGCCCCTCAAGCCCAAGCTGGAGCCGGACCGCCCCCGCCGGGGCGAGCCCAAGGCCCCCATCCTGGTGGTGGAGTACAGCGACTTCCTCTGCCCCTCCTGCGCCCGGGGCGCCCGGATCGTGGAGCAGCTTCTGCGGAAGGACCCCGACAAATTCCAGCTCATCCTCAAGCACATGCCCTCGGGCGACCTCTCGCGCCAGCTGGCCCTGTATTTCGAGGCCATCGGCCGCCAGGACCCGGGCAAGGCTTGGCAGTTCTACACCCAGGTGTTCAACCATCAGCACGAAATATCCAAAAAGGGCCTCAAAGCGGCCCTGGAGATTGTGAACAAACTGAACCTGGACCAGGCCCGCCTGGCCCGCGATTTGGCCGACCCTGCCCTGGCCAAGCGCATCAAGGAAGATTCGGCCGAGGGGCGCGCCTTCAACCTGGGCGGCACCCCCGCCTTCGTGGCGGCCGGGGTGGCCTTGCGCGGCCCGGCTCCGGTGGAGGCTTTCGAGGACGTGTGGTACATCAGCCGGGGGCAGCAACCACCGCCTTTGTCCAAGTGAGAATCCTTGGCCGATTGGGAAGACAGATCGCAACCTAGGCAGTGAGGCTTAATTTGGGGCATAAGCTGGCCAAGGCGCTTTGGTGGGCCTGTGCACTGGTGTGCCTGGCCGCGCCGGCCTTGGCCGCAGAGCCGCCCCGGCCCATGCTGCCCGGCGGTGGCACGAGCAAGGCCATGGACATGAGCCTGCCCGAGGCGGTGTTCCTGGCGGTCCGGGGCAATACGGACATCAAGAACGCCTATTTGGACCGCGTGGTGCAGAAGTTCAACCTGGAGGTGGCAGAGCACAAGTTCAAGCCCGACGTCACCTTCGACGCCAATGTGCAACGCACCGGCTCGGACTTCGACGAAAACCAGCAGGGGTTCGAGGACTCCAGCGACAGCAACGATACTCAGGTCAACGCCTCGGCCACGGTTAGCCAGCGGATCCCCACCGGAGCCCAGTTCACCTTCTCCTGGCAGTTCAACAAGACCACCGGCGACACCAGCGGCAGCTGGGACAGCTCCGACGACTCCATCGCCAACACCTGGAGCTTACAAGCCCAGCAGCCCCTGCTCAGGGGCGGGGGCTACGACGTGAACATGGCCTCGGTGCGCCAGGCCCGCATTGCCGAGCAGCAGAACATCCTGGGCCTCAAGGGCACCCTGATCAGCACCATCACCACGGCCATCTACAATTACCGCGCCTACCTGGAGTCGGCCGAGCAGGTCAAGATCGCCCTGCGCTCGCTCAAACGGGCCTACCAGCTCCTGAAGGAGAACAAGGCGCTCATCGCGGCCGGCCGCATGGCCAAGAGCGACCTGGTGCAGTCCCAGTCCAACCTGGCCAACCAACGCATCGCCTATCAGCAGGCGCTCAACTCCCTGCAGCAGAACCGTCTGGAGCTGCTCAGGGTGCTCAACATGAACAAAAACACCAAGGTGCTGCCCACCGAGGGCTTCAATCTGCCCCAGGACCTGCCCAGCATGGATCAGGCCCTGGCCCTGGCCTATGCCAACCAGCCGGCCTATTTGCAAGCCAAGCTGATGCTGGACAACAGCAAGCAGGACATGATCCTGGCCAAGAACAACATGCTCTGGGACCTCAACCTGATGGTCAACTACAGCGGCACGGTCAACGATTCCGACCAGAGCGGGCACACCAACGAGTCCAACTGGAGCGCTGGGCTCTATCTCAGCGTGCCGGTGTACGGCCAGCCCCGCCTGAGCCGCCAGCAACAGCTGCTTTCGGCCCGCTCCAACCTGTTCAAGGCCAAAAACAGCCTGAAGCAGGCGGAGGAAAACCTCCTGATCAACGTGGACAACGGGCTCAGGGACCTGAACATCAAGAAGGAGCAGGTCAAGCTCTCCCAGGAGGCGCTGGCCCTGTCCCAGCAGCAATTGACCAATGAACAGGAAAAGCTGCGCTACGGGCGTTCCTCCAACTTCCAGGTGGTAACTTACCAGCTGGACCTGGCAAACTCCGAGTTGACCCTGCTCAGCGCCAAGGTGGAATACCTCAACAGCCTGGTGGCCCTGGACCAGACTCTGGGCACCACCCTGAACACCTGGCGCATCGCCTTCAAGACCCAGCGCAAGGCATCCGAAAAGAAAGTGTGGGAAAAATGAGCCCCCGGGACCGTGAGGAGTCGATTAGGCATGGCTGATCCCGCGCCCAGTTGCGTTGACCTGGTGCAGGATCTGCCCCAGGCGGTCCTGGGCCTGGGGCCCGGGGGAGTGGTGGAGCACATCAACCCCAATGCCGGCGCCCTGCTGGGAGTGGAGCCCTCTCAGGCGCGCGGGGTCGAGTTCGCCCAGGTTTTCGCCGACCGCCTGGCCCGCGGCGAGGAGCTGTTCAAGACCATAGCCTCGGCCCAGGCCAAGGGCACCTCCCTGGACGGCCTGGTGGTGCCCCTGGAAGGCGGCGGCGAGCCCCGCCAGGTGGCGCTGCACACCAAGCCCATGGCCGGCGGGGGGCTGGCGGTGATGCTCCAGGACGTGACCCGCCAGGAAGACGCCCGCCAGGCCCAGCAAAAGCAGCGCGAGCAGATCGCGGGCCTGGCCCTTCGGGCCGAGCAGGAGATCAAGAGCCTGGCCCAGACCCTCAAGCGCTCCAAGCGCATGCGCCTGTGGGCCGCCCTGGCGGTAATTTTGCTGTTCACCGGGGTGGGATTTTACGTCTGGACCCGCACCCACCTGGTCAGCGACGTGGAGCGCGACCTGGGCGGCGCCAATACCGCCCAGGCCCAGAGCGGCCTCTACACCGTGCGGGAGCGGCCGCTGAGCTCCTCCATCAGCCTCTCGGGCAGCATCCAGCCCTTTGAGACCATTAACCTGCTCAGCCCCTTTGCCGGGCGCGTTTTGGAGCGCAGCTTCGAGTACGGCCAAAAGGTGAAAAAGGGCGCCCCGCTGATCAAGCTGGACACCACGGAACTGGAGCTCAAGCTGCGCGACGCCCGGGTGGCGGCCATCAAGGCCCAGGAGAACTACTCCAAGCTCACTGACTGGAAAAACAGCGACACCGTGCTCCAGGCCAGGCGCTCCCTGAACAAGGCGGAGAACGACCTGGAGGTGACCGAGCAGAAACTCCAGGAGTCGCGGATGCTGTTCAAGCGGGGCATCATCCCCTTGGACGAGTACCGCTCCCTCAAGGAGCAGGTGAAGAACCAGAAGATCAGCCTGGACACCCTCAAGGACCAACTCAAGGCGGCCATCGACAAGGGCAGCAAGAAGAACCTGGTGGTGGCCCGCCTGCAAAAGGAGAACGCCGAGGCCAAGCTGGCCCAGCTCCAGGACCAGATAAGCAAGAGCCGCATCACCGCCCCGGTGGTGGGGGTGATGATCAAGCCCACCGGCGACCAGGCGGGCAAGCACACCAAGGCGTTGGAGGTGGGCTATCAGGTGACTCGGGGGCAGGTGCTGGCCGCCCTGGGCAATCTGGAGCGCCTCTCGGTGTCCACCCAGGTGGGCGAGCTCAACGTGGCCAAGCTCAAGACCGGCCAGAAGGTGCTCATCTCCAGCTACGCCTTCCCCGGCCTGTCCCTGCGGGGGCGCATCGAGGGGGTGAGCTCCCAGGCCAGCCTGGGCACCGGCGACGGGCCGCCCACCTTCACGGTCAAGATAGTCACCGACACGCTGGACCAGGCCGAGCAAGGCAAGCTGCGCCTGGGCATGAGCGCGGACTTGCAGGTGGAGATATTCGCCAAGCCCAAGGCCCTGGTGGTGCCCATCAACGCGGTGCATCCCGGCTCCAAGGGCGGTAACGCGGTCACCAAGGCCACGCCTGACGGCAAAAAAACGGAGACCCCGGTGAAGACCGGCGTCACCACCCCGGACATGGTGGAGATAACCTCGGGGCTCAAGCCCGGCGACAAGGTGGTCATCCCCTCGGGCACGGCGGGGAACTAAAGATTGTCCGAGACGCTGATCAAGCTCCAGGGCATCACCAAGACCTACCACATCGGCGACATGGCCGTGGAGGTGCTCAAGGGGGTGGACCTGGAGGTGGGGGCTGGTGAGCTTTTGGCCATCATGGGCGAGAGCGGCGGCGGCAAGTCCACCCTGATGAACATCATCGGCTTTTTGGACAGCCCCAGCGGCGGTGACTATCATTTCGAGGACCAGGACGCCAGCCACCTGGGCGACAATCAGCTGGCCCACATCCGCAACCAAAAGATCGGTTTCGTGTTCCAGCAGTTCAACCTGCTGCCCCGGCTCACCGCCCTGGATAACGTGTGTCTGCCCTTGGTCTATCGGGGCCAGGACCGCGCCCAGCGCCAGAAGAGCGCCCGCGAGGTGCTGGACCGGGTGGGCATGGGCGACCGCATGAACCACCGCCCGCCCGAGCTTTCCGGCGGCCAGCAGCAGCGGGTGGCCATCGCCCGCGCCCTGGCCGGGCGCCCCTCGCTCATCCTGGCCGACGAGCCCACCGGCGCCCTGGACTCCCAGGTGAGCCAGGAGATCATGGACATCTTCCTCAAGCTGAACCGCGACGAGCACATCACCACGGTGATGGTCACCCACGACCCCCGGGTGGGCCAGCAGTGCCGCCGCACGGTGCGCATGGCCGACGGCCGCCTGGCCGAGGTGTAAGCGCCATGATGCCCTTCAGCGAAATCGTCCGCGAGGCCCTGAACAGCCAGGCCGCGGCCAAGCAGCGCACCATCCTGGCGCTCATCGGCATCGTCATCGGCATCGGCTCGGTGATCGCCTTGGTAACGGTGGGCCAGATGGTGCAGCTCACCTCCTTGCAGCAGTTTCAGCAGATGGGCACCAACATCGTCACCGTGCAAAAGGGCTGGGGCGATAAACAGGGCGGGGGAGGGGGCGCTAAGGCTCAGAGCCAGCAGAACATGAGCTGGGCCGACGCCAAGGACCTGGCGCGCAACGTCCAGGGCCTGGAGGTGGTGGCCCCCTACACCAGCACCTGGGGCCAGCCCCTGTTCGCCGACCATCCCCTGGACATGCCGGTGTTGGGCGTGACCAGCGCCTTCGCGGACATCAACAAGCTCAAGCTCCGCAAGGGCCGCTTTGTCAGCAACCTTGACGGCTACGCCTTTTTCGGGGTGCTGGGCGCGGCGGCGGCGGACAAGCTGGCCAAGCTGGGCATCGCGGACCCGGTGGGCCAGACGGTGTTTTTCAAGAAGCGCGGCTTCAAGATCATCGGCGTGCTGGAGCGCGCGGCCGAGGGCGGCATGAGGCCCTATGAGATCAACCCGGGTATGATGATCCCGGTGCACACCAGCTTCCTTTTCAAGAAGGCGCGCAACGTCAATGAGATCATGGCCCGCCTGGCCCCCCAGGCCGAGCGCCACGGGGTGATCGCGGCGGTGAAGCGCTTTTTCGAGCAGCGCCACCAGGGAATGCTCATCCAGGTGCGCTCCGCCGAGCAGCTCATCGCGGAGATGGCCAAGCAGAGCCAGCTGTTCACCCTGCTCTTGGGGGCTATCGGCAGCATATCGCTATTGGTGGGGGGCATCGGGGTGATGAACGTGATGCTGGTGGCGGTCACCGAGCGGCGCAAGGAGATCGGCATCCGCCGGGCTTTGGGCGCGGAGCAGATTGACATCCAGGCCCAGTTCCTGGTGGAGTCGGTGATCCTCTGCCTGGCCGGAGGGCTCATAGGCATCGCCCTGGGGGTTGGCACGGCCTACGTGCTTTCCAAGATCAACAGTTGGATCTTCTTTGTCTCCGGCTGGGGCCTGGCCCTGGGGGTGGGAGTCTCCAGCGCCATCGGGGTGTTCTTCGGCTACTTCCCGGCTCGCCAGGCCAGCCGGCTCAACCCCATCCTGGCCCTGCGCGACGAATAGCCCTTCTGGACTAAGCCGCCCGGCAGACCTACAATTGGTACAGGCCTCGCCCCGGAGGGGGAGGCCTATACCCCCGCCACAGGAGAGAGGCATGTCCCAACCGTCCGCCCCCATAGGCCACCCGAGCCCGCGCGCGGGCGGCGGTTTTTAGGGCGGGCGGATGCAAGGCTCTTTGCGGCGCTACTGGTTGGCTCTGGCCGGGCTGGCGGTGTTCGTGGTGATCAACGCCGCCACCCTGCACGGAGGGCATCCGGCGGGCGGCGACTTCGCGCAGTACATCATCCACGCCAAAAACCTGCTCAGCGGCCAGCCCTATGACGCGGGCATCTTCCTGCCCCAGGTCCACTTCCACAACTACCCCCCCGGCTACCCGCTCATGCTGGCCCCGCTTTTGGCCTGGGGCGGGCTGAACCTGGTGCTGTTCAAGAGCCTGAACCTGATCTTCTGGCCCCTGGCCTGCGCCGCCCTGGCGGCCATCGCCCGCCGCCGCCTGGGCTCGCCCACGGACATCTACTTCTTCCTGTTCCTGCTGTTCGTGCCTTGGTTCTTCCTGTTCAAGCAGGATGTGCTCTCGGACGTGCCTTTCACCTGCGTGGCCTCAGTGGCCCTGTGGGCCTTTTTGCGCTGGCAGGACGAGGGCCCCCGCCGGGCGGGGTGGCTTAGCCTGTTCCTGGCTTGCCTGTTCGTCTCGCTGCTCCTGCGTTCGGCCGGGGTGGCCCTGGTGGGCGCGGCCTTGTTGGTCATGGTTTTTCAGCGCCGAGCCTGGGGCGCGGCGGGGCTCACCATCGCCGCCGCCGTGGCCGCGGTGCTGGTGCAGAAGCTCATGGCTGCGGGCACCGGCGGCTACCTGAGCATGCTCTTGAACAACCCGGCCTACTGGCTGGACACCGTGGTGCGGGGCTTGCCCGCCAAGGTGGCCAAGGCGGTGGCCTTCTTCATTCCGGTCTACCGCAGCGGATGGCCCCTGCTGGCCGCGCTGGAGGCCCTGGCGGTCCTGCCCCTCATTGCCGTGTCCGCCTGGGGATGGCTCAGGCGTCGCCGCCGCGCGGGCGGCTGGGACGTGCTGGACGCCTATTTGGTGCTCTATTTGCTGATGATCCTGGCATGGCCTTTTGTGGAGGGCCCGCGCTTTTACGCTCCGGCCATCGGCATCCTGGTCATCTACTTCCTGGAGGGCCTGAGCGAGTTCGCCGCCGGACGCGCCAAGCCCGGCGGGCGCTCCCCGGCCTATTGGGTGAACCTGGCGCTAATGGCCGGCCTGGCCCTGAACCTGGGCAACACGGCCTTATTGTGGAATTACCAGGACGACGTGGTGCTGCGCCCGGCGGACCGCGAGCTTTACGCCTGGGTGCGCGAACACGCCCTCCCCGGCGAGACCTACCTTTTCTCCGAGCCCCGGGTCATGGCCCTGTTCACCGGCAAGGTGGGGGACAAGTATTATTGGAACCAGCCCCTGGGGCCGCAGGAGGAACGCATGGCCGCGCGCGGGGTGCGCTGGCTGATCCTGCACCGGCCCGAGGCGGCGCGCGCCTCGGCGCGCAAGCAGTACGCCTGGATTTTTCTGGGCGGGGGCAAGAAGCAGCCCGGCCTGGCCCAGGCCGAGGCCGACCCCCAACTTAGGCCGGTGTGGCAAAATCGGGGCTACAAAATCTTCGCACTAAAAGGCAGGGACAAGGCGGACGAGCGATGAACCCGTTAAAAGTGGAACGGCTGCATTTGATCATGGGGGTGCATTGCAACGTACGTTGCGTGATGTGCTACCAGACCAGCTTTTCGCGCGACCTGGCCATGCCCGCCGAGATCTATCGCGAGCATTTGCAGCCGCTTTATTCCCACGTGAAGACCGTGAAGCTGCAAGGCGGCGAGCCCACGGTCATGCGCAACTGCAAGGAGTTCTGCCTTCTGGCCCGGGACTTCCCCCAACTCAAAGTGGCGGTTACCACCAACGGCATCAACCTGAACCGCTTCTGGCTGGCTACCCTGGTCAACCAGGGCCGCTACGTGAACATCTCCCTGAACGCGGCCCACGAGGAGTCTTATGGCCGCGTGGTCAAGTACGGCGATTTCCACAAGGTGGTGAACAACATCTCCCGCCTGGTGGAGGCCAACCAGGGCGGCGAACTGGGCGTGGCCATGTCCATGATCATCATCCCGGCCAACGTGAAGGACATTGCCGACTTTCTACGCCTGGGGATCAGCCTGGGAGTGGGGGAGATCAATTTCGGCTTTGACCCCCTGTTGTCCTTCCGCCACCTGCCGCCCAAGGAAGAGCTGCACCCCATCCTGGAGCGGGCCTTCGACCTCCTGGCCGAAAGCGGGGTGCGCTCCGAGGGGCTGGAGGTCTACGCCCGGCGGGTGGGCTACGACCCGGGCCCCGAGGCTCTGGCCAAGGTCCCGGCCCACTGCTCCCTGCCATTCAACAACGTGGTGGTGGATGAAAAGGGCGAGGTGCGCCTGTGCTGCAACACCTGGGTCAGCGTGGGCAACACCTATGAGCAGGGCATCGCGGAGATCCTGGACGGGCCCAAGGCGCGGCGCTTCCGGAAGATGATTAAGAAGGGCAACTACCGCTGGTGCGACCCCAAGTGCCCGGACAATCCCCACCCCCACCGCCTGGCCACGGCCCACAAGTATCTGCACCAGGCCCGCAAGGACCCCAAGGAGTTCGCGGGCAAGGTTAAGGCCAAGCTGGGCAAGCTCGGCAAGGTCTAGTTGTCAGGGAAGGCTCAGGCTTGGGCCAGGGCCGAGGTGAGCACCTCGCGCAGGCGCTCCTGATCCTCGCCGGTGCACACCGCCACCCGCAAGTGGCGCTCGTTGCAGCCCACGAAGGACGAGGCGTCGCGCAGCAGCACCCCCTGCTGGGCCGTGGCCGCGGCCACCTGGGCCGCCGTGGGGCCGCCTGCCGGGAGGCGGCACAGGATGTAGTTCACCACGCTGGGCAGGGTCTCCAGGCCCAGCTGGTGCAGCATGGCCGTCTGCTCCACCCGCCAGTCGTCCACCGCTAGCCGAGTCTTTTCCGCATAGTCCTTTTGGCCCACGCAGAACACTCCCGCCGCCTGGGCCAGGGTGTTCACCGACCAGGGCTGCCCCAGGGGCGCGAAGTCGGCCAGGGTCTCGGCGTGGGCCAGGGCGTAGCCCAGGCGCAGCCCGGCGATGCAGAAGAACTTGGTGAGCGAGCGCAGCACCAGCAGGCGCTTGTGCTCGGCGATGGCCTTGGGGGCCCAGGCGCGGGCCTCCTCGGGCGCGAAGTCGATGAAGGCCTCGTCCACCACCAGCCAGATGCGCCGCTGCTCGCACTTGGCGGCCAGGGTGTCCAAAAACTCCGGGCTGACCAGGGTGCCGGCCGGAGTGGTGGGGTTGGACAGGATCACCGCCATGGGCTCCAAGTCCCACAGCTTGTCCAGGAGTTCCTCGTTGGGCGCGTAGCCCTGGGACTCGTAGGTGTGCAGATAGTGGAAGTGGCGGCCGGCCACGGCCAGGGAGCGGGCCATCTCGCCGAAGGCCGGGGCGAACAGGGCGATGTTGCTCAGGTCCAAGGCCCGGGCGATCATGCGGATCAGGGCGGTGGAGCCGTTGCCCGGCAGGATGCAGGAGGCGGGCACCCCGAGCTGCTCGCCCAGGGTCTCGCGCAGTTCGTAGGCCATGCGGTCCGGGTAGTGGCAGATCAGCTTCATGGCCTCGGCCACCACCTCACCCAGCCCCGCCGGTGGGCCCAGGGGGTTCAGGGAGGCCGAAAGGTCCAGCAGTTCGCTGACCGGCCGCTCCAAATGGCGCGACCATCCCCACACGTCGCCGCCGTGCACCGCGTCCCCGCCGAATACGGCCAGGGCCTTCTCCTGCTTTTCTTCCAGATCCTTGTCCAGCAAAACGTCCTCGCGGGCTTATGAAAAAGACACCGGCCGGCGCCCGGGGGAGCCGGCCGGAATTATGATCGGCCAGTCGCGGCGGGGCCCTAGTTGCAGACCTCGCGCTCCACTTCCTTGTACTTCTTGCCGTCCTTGAAGTAGCTCTCCTTGACCGTGGTGCACTTGCCCTTGGTGCTCACCGGGGTGGAAACCACCTTCTCGTTGCCGCGCTGGTAGCTCACCGGCTGCTTATGCTGAGCGGCCTGGCTGGAGGCGGTGCGCGCGATGTGGGTGATGGCCCCACCGGCGATGGCGCCCAGAGCGCCGCCGATCACGCCGCCCTGCCAGGGGTTGCCCGCGATCAGAGCACCGGCCACGGCGCCGGTGGCCGCGCCCACGCCCGCGCCTTCATAATCGGCCTTGTCCAAGGATTGGCAGCCCAGGCCCAGCAAGCTGAGGGAAAGAACCAGGCAAACTGCAAGGCAAAGGCCTTTTTTGGTCATTTCGTGCTCTCCTTTGATAACAACTTCCATCAACGGACCTCGGTACTTAGGGCAATTATTACATGCCCGCCAAGACAATGCCATCCAATTACCGGGACTCGCCGTCCGGTTCCGAAGAGCGCGGGCGAAAATCCTCCTTGGCCAGTCCGTGGCGGTTCATCTTGAGATACAGCGTCTTGGGGTTCACCCCGGCGGCTTGGGCGGTGCTGTTTATGCGGCCCCGGTGGCGCTCCAGCTGGGCCCGCAGGTAGCCGCGCTCGCAGGCGGCCAAATAGTCGTTCAGGGATTGCTCCGGGTCCGGGGCCGCGGCCTGGGAGGGCGTGGCCGGGGGGCGCGAGGAGCGGGCGTTGAGCGGGGAGGAGGTGGCCAGCTCCAGGCGGTCGATCACCTCGCTGTTGGCCAGGATCACCGCCCGCTCCACCGCGTGCTCCATCTCGCGCACGTTGCCCGGCCAGGGGTGGCCCATGAGCTGGCCCTTGGCCCCGTGGGCAAAATCCAATACCGGCTTGTCGTACTTGGCCGCGAAGCGCTCCCGGAAGTACTCGGCCAGGGGCAGGATGTCCTTGCGCCGCTCCCTGAGGGGCGGCACGTGCAGCTCGATCACGTGCAGGCGGTAGAACAGGTCCTCGCGGAAGGTGCCTTCCTTCACCGCCTGTCCCAGGTCGCGGTTGGTGGCCGCGATCACCCGCACGTCGGCGCTGAGCTTCTGGTTGCCGCCCACCCGCTCGAAGCTGAACTCCTGAAGGAAGCGAAGCATCTTGGCCTGCATCTCCAGGGGCATCTCGCCCACCTCGTCCAGGAGCAGGGTGCCCTTGGCCGCCGCCTCCACCCGGCCGATCTTGCGGGCCACCGCTCCGGTGAAGGAGCCGCGCTCGTGGCCGAACAGCTCGCTCTCGATGAGGGTGGCCGGGATGGCCGCGCAGTTGATCTCCACGTAGGGGCCCTCCCGCCGGGGAGAGCTGTTGTGGATGGCCTGGGCCACCAGCCCCTTGCCGGTGCCGGTTTCGCCCGAGAGGAGCACCGTGGCGTCGGTGGCGGCCACGGTCTCGGCCAGGCGGCACACCTCGCGCATCCGCTCGTCGTGGGCCACGATGCCTTCCAGGGTGCTGGGAGGCCCGGCCTTGAGGCCGTCGATCTCCTGGTGGAGCTTGCTGCGCTCCATGCTGCGGGCCAGGACGTGCCTGAGCTCGCCGATGCTGAAAGGCTTGCGCACGTAGTCGGCCACCCCCAGACGCATGGCGGACATGGTGGCTTCCACCTCGGAGAAGGTGCTCATGAGCACGTAGTGCACCTTGGGGTGGCGTGACTTGACCTGGGAAACCAGGTCGGGCAGCTCCATGCCGGCGAGGCGGGCGTTGCTCAGGAGCATGTCGAAGCGCTTGCGCTCCATGACCGGCAGGGCCTCCTCGGCCCGCTCGATGAGGGTCAGCTCGTACTCGTTGCGCAGTCCTTCGTAGATGTGCTCCAGGGTGCTCCAGTCGTCGTCCAGCACCAGCAGGGTGGGCCGGCGGGAGTTGCCGCTGGATTTGGCGGAGCGCGAACGGGGGGTCATGACAAAATCATCCTGTGCTGCGTGTTTAGGGGCAGACCACGCCATTATGCCGCGAAAGGCCGCGCCTTGGCCAGGGTCTTGGGCCTTGCCTGGCCCTGAGAGGCGGCTATAATTAAAGACCCACAGACTTCAGGAGGATAGCATGAACTGCCAGCAATGCGGCGCGGCCATGGAGCCGGACGAGGCGCGGGAATTCGACGGCAAGGATATCTGCGAGGACTGCTACATCGACGCCCTGACCCCGGCCAAGAGCTGCGATCCCTGGGCCACCTACACCGCCAGCCGCCTGGAGACCCAGGAGCTGAGCCCCGGCCAGGAGGCGATCCTGGCCTGCATCGACAAGACCGGCGAGGCCACCTTTGAGGAGCTGTTGGCCTACACCGGCCTGGACGAAAAGAACCTGACCCGCGAGTTCGCGGCCCTGCACCACATGAAGCTGGCCGGCGCCGCCCAGCGGCCGGGCAACCAAAAGGTCTTCGTGCGCATGGTCAAGGAGTAGCCCGCCATGGACCCACAGGCCCGGGCCCTGGCTTCCATCGCGGTCTTGGTGGGGGTCATCATACTGGCCATGCTGTTGCGCCGCTGGGGGGTGGTGGCCCGGGAGCAAGGCAAGCTTTTCGCCTCCCTGGTCACCGATGTAACCCTGCCCGCCCTCATCTTCACCTCCCTGGCCCGGCAAAGCCTCTCCTGGGGCGAGGCCGCCCTGGCCGGCAGCATGGTCCTGGCGGAGATGCTCTGCCTGGCCCTGGCCTGGGTTTTGGCCCGGGCCTGGCGCCTGAGTCCGCCCCGCCAGGGGGCCTTTATGCTCACCGCCGCCTTCGGCTCCTCGGCCCTGCTGGGCTACGCTCTGATCAACCAGGTGTTCCCGGGAGATGCCGCCGCCTTGGCCGAGGCGGTGCTAATTTCCGAGGTGGGGGTGGGGCCGGCCCTGTTCACGGTGGGGGTGATGGTGGCCATCTACTATGGCCGGGCCTCGGTGAGCGGCCGGGAGCGCCTGAGCGCGGCCTTGGGATATTTTCGCTCGCCCATTTTTTGGGCCATGACCACGGGCCTGGTCTGCTCGGGCCTGCCCATCCCCTGGGACAACCCGCTGCTGGCGGCCCTGACTCAGGGCCTTCATGTTTTGGGCCGAGCCAACACCTTCCTGGTGGCCCTGGTGGTGGGGGTGGTGCTGGAGTTCAAGGATTACCGCGCCATCCTGGGTCTGGCCGCCGCGGTATGCGTGCTCAAGCTGATCCTCAAGCCGGTGCTGGTGTGGTTGCCCAGTCTGGCCATGGACCTGCCTGCCTGGCAGGTGCAGGTGCTGGTGCTGGAGGGAGCCATGCCTTCGGCATTGCTCACGGTGGCCTTGTCGGCCAAGTACGGCTGCGACGCGGGCCTGGCCTCGCGTCTGGTGTTCGCCACCACCTTGGCCGGGGCAGTGACGATGTTGATCATGTTCCGGCTGTTGGGGTGAGGCGTAAAAAAATTAAGTAAGAAGAAGAGGGCGGGAAAGTAAAAAGAACCGGAAAGGAAAGAGGGTTGGGTAGGAAGAAACAAGGAGGGCCCAGCCCTGGGGACAGCCCGTCGCGGCGGTGCCTCCGGCCGGACCAAGCCTAAATCGCCCCGCCCAACCGACGCCGCCCCCTGGTCGCCCAGCCTCCGGGAGGGCTCTCACGCCCGGCGCCATCAGGCCCGCCAAGCCGCCTTTCTTTTTTTTACCGACCTCTTTGTTCTTAATTCTTCTGCCTTGGAAAGCGCGCCCTAGATCCGCTTGATCTTGTCCTTGATGTCGAACTCCATCTCGGCCAAGGGCCGCCGGCGCAAACGGTGGGGCAGGGCCAAGAGCGCGGCCTTGTCCACGTCGCTGACCAGCACCGTGTCGCGGCCCTCCAAAGCGGCAAGGGTGATGGCGCATTTCAAGAGCGTCAGGTCGCCCCGGTGGCCGTCGGTGCCCAGGCCCAGACTCACCGCCACCACCCGGGAGAGCACATCGTCGCCCGCCTGCACCTTGGGCAGCCGCTCGCGCGCGGCCGCGATGCCAGCGCTCAGCTCGCGCCCCGCCTCCTGCCACGAGGCGGCAAAGGCGCTTGGATCGGCCTCCCAGGCCAGCTGGCGGGTGATGACCTCTCGCCGGAGGGCCGGGTCGGCCAGGCCGCGCACCTGCACGCACAAGCCGAAGCGGTCGGTGAGCTGGGGCCTGAGCTCGCCCTCCTCGGGGTTCATGGTGCCCACCAGGGTGAAGGCTGCCGGGTGGGACATGCTCACCGACTCGCGCTCCACGGTGTTGACCCCCATGGCCGCCGCGTCCAGGAGCACGTCCACCAGGTGGTCGTCCAAAAGGTTCACCTCGTCCACGTAGAGAATTTGGCGGTTGGCCGCGGCCAGGATGCCCGGCGAGAAGCGGGCCTCGCCCGTGGCCAGGGCGGCCTCCAGGTCAAGGGTGCCCAGCAGGCGGTCCTCGGTGGCCCCCACGGGCAGCTCCACCACGCGCACCCGGCGCTGTTCCACGGGCAGGGTCTCGCCGGCCGCGATGCGGGCCAGGCAGGCGGGGCAGGGCGCGGCCGGGTCGCAGGAATAGGGGCAGTCGGCCACCGTGGGCTGGGCGGGCAGCAGCTCGGCCAGGGCGCGCACGGCGGTGGATTTGGCCGTGCCCTTCTCGCCCCGGATGAGCACCCCGCCCACGCGAGGGTTGACCACGTTGACCATGAGGGCCAGCTTCATGTCCTGTTGGCCCACGATGGCCGCGAAGGGGTAGGCCGGCGCTTGCAGCGATTCGGGAGGCATGTTTTCGTCCGATCAGTTAATCAGCACGAAGCCGTAGCGGTTCGGCTCCTGGTCTTCGCTAAGTAATACCTGGATGGGCAGGCCCGCCTCGCGGGCGGTGCGGAACACATCGATGCCCATGGCCTGGTCGCAGGGGCGCACCTTTTCCGGGGCCACGCACTCCTTGCCCTCGCTCACCGCGCAGACCTTGCACCAGTTGCAGGTGCGCACCCCAAAGGCCATGTAGTGCCCGTCCCGGAAGGCCGCCGCTTCCACCCCCAGCACCGCCTTGCTCAGGCGGTGGGCGTCCGGCCCGCCCAGGAGCAGGATGTGCGCATAGCGGCCCACCATGTCCTGGAACTCCTCTTGGCTAACTCCCCGGTCGCCGCACTTGATGCCGCGCGTGAAGTAGTCGTAGCAGCCCCAGCGGCATTTGAGCCGCGCGCGGGGATCGAAATATATCTGGTCCGGGCTCAGCGGTTTGGCCACCGTGGCACCCAACTCGCGGGCCAGGTCGAGGTACTTGTCCATGACCGTCCTCACTCCCAGTGCTTGTGCACCAAGTCCAGCACGCCCTCGGCGGTGAGTTTCCTGAGGGACACGCAGGCCGCGCCCAGGTATTCGGCCAGGGCGCGGCAAAGATTTATCTCGTGATGATGCCCGGTGTCGGTGTCCACCACCACGAAGCGGGCCCGGAAGGCCGCGTGCAGGCGGCGGGCCAGATTGAGCACCTCGCGGTCCGCGTAGCCGCCGTCGCCCCAGCCGTCGCCCCAACCGCCGCCCTTGTTGCCCGCCACCCGAGGATCATAGTCCTCCGGCTGGCTGGCGGCCAGGGGCACGTTGGGCCGCCCATCGGTGAGGATGATCACCAACGGGGTGAGCTTGGGGTCCGCGGCCAGCTCGCGCTCCAGGGCCGCGCCCACCCCTACCAGGCCCGCGGCCAGGGGCGTCTTGCCGCCGGTGGGCAGCTCGGCCAGCATACGCCGGGCCACCTCCACGCTGCTGGTGGGTGGCAAAAGCTCGCGCGCGCTCGTGCCCCCAAAGGCCACCAGCCCCACCCGGTCGCGCTTCTGGTAGGCCTCGGTGAGGAGCCCCAGCACGGCGGCCTTGGTGGTCTTCATGCGCGCGGCCGCGTTCATGGAGCCCGAGGCGTCCACGCAGAACAGCAGCAAGCGCCCCCGCCGCGCGGCGCGCACCTTTTCGCGGATGTCGGGCTCGGCCACCACCAGGGCCGGCCCGCCGGGAGTGCGCCGCGCCTTTTGGTGAGGGGCGGCGGCCCGGAAGGTGGCGTCCAGGGCCAGGCCGCGCCCCAAGCGCTGGGACGAGGCCCGGATGTAGCGGCCGCGCTCGCCGGCCACTTCCCGCGCGCTGCGGCGTCCGGCCTGGGTTCGGCTGGTGGCCTCGCGGGCCGGCAGGCGGGTGGCCACGGGCAGCACCGCGCCGGGGGTGAGCACCCGCAAAGAGCGCTCCTGGCCGGGGCGGTCGCCCGCCTCCAGGGCCGGACCGTCCTCTTCGCTGGCCCGGCGGGGGGGCGCTTCCTCAGGGGCCTGGCCGCTCTCCAGCAGGCGGGGCAGGGGAGTTTGGGCCGGGGCGGCCTGGGTGCGGCGGTGGGGCAGGGCCAGGTCCGCCGCTTGGTAAACTATCTCCGGGCTCACGCTCTTAGCCCCTTGCCAGGCGGCCAGGGCTCGCGCGGCCCGGGCCGTGGCCAGTTCGCCGCGCTGCCCCTGGCTGCCCGCATTGGCGGCCAGCTCGGCGGCCAGGGCGCGCTCGGCCTCCCCCAGCTCCACCCGGGGCAGGCGCTCGCGGGCGGCGATCAAGCGCCGCCGCAGGGCGTCCTGTTCGCTTTGCCACTCTTGCGCGAAGCCCAGCGGATCGGCCTCCCAGGCCAGGCGGCGCTTGAGAACCTCCACGCGCAGGGCCGGGTCCTGCTCCCCCCGCACCCGCACGCACAGGCCGAAGCGATCGGCCAGCTGCGGGCCCAGGGGGCCTTCCTCGGGGTTGTAGGAAGCCACCAGGGCGAAGCGGGCCGCGTGGGCCAGGCTCAGGCCCTCGCGCTCCAAACGGGCCACTCCGCTCACCGCCGCGTCCAACACCAAATGGGTCAGGTGGGGTGGCAGCAGGTTGACCTCGTCCACGTAGAGCACGCCCTGGTCGGCCCGGGCCAGGAGGCCCTCGCGCGCGGCCAGGCGGCCTTCCTTAACGGCCGCGCCCAGATCCAGGCCCCCGGCCAGACGGTCTTCGGTGGCTCCCAGGGGCAGCTCCACGAACGGGGTGGGGCGGCCGTCGGGCAGGGGCGGCAGCAGAGAGGCCAGGCCCCGCGCGGCGGTGGATTTGGCCGTGCCCTTTTCGCCCCTGAGCAGCACTCCGCCCAATCCCAGGTCAACCCCCAACAGCAACAGGGCCAGCTTCAAGCGTGCTTGCCCCGCTATGGCGGCAAAGGGATAGACCAAAGGCCGGGGAGCCTCGATTTCATTGGCGCAATGCGGCAAGACCAACTCCAAGAGTACGATGCCAAAGTATAAAAGCCGGATCTGGGAGTGTAAAGGCGTAGGGGTGATTGACTACTAAACACCATCCAACCGTGGTTTTAATCATATATAAAAACGATAGCAATGCATAGCAATAACCGATTTGACCCCGCGCCACTGGAAATTGCATGATGTTCCAGTAATCCATGCGGTGTCCAGCATTTAGGCTGACCCACCGACATGGTGCGAGGGGTAACTTCCATACATTTTTTCCTAGGCCCGCAGACCACCCGCCCTGCGGCAAGAGGAGGGCGGTTACGTATGTGGTTAACAGCGAGGGTGTAATCCACCTTTCGCTAGCGCTGTTTTCTCGGCTCAGAAGGGCCGGGGGGCAAGGAGGAACAAGGAATGGATTTGAAGGCAGAAGTCCTGGAGAAAATCGAGGCGAGGGGGGTGAGCCGGCGCGACTTCATTAAGTACGCCACGGTTGTCACCTCGGTTCTGGGCTTGGCCCCGAGCATGGTGCCCAAGGTGGCGGAAGCCATGGCGGTGAAACAACGCCCCACGGTGATCTGGCTGCACTTTGCCGAGTGCACCGGGTGCTCCGAGGCGTTCATCCGCACCACCTATCCTTGGATTGACCAGATCGTTCTCGACGTGCTCAACGTGGCCTACCATGAGACCATCATGGCGCCTTCGGGCCACAACGCCGAAAAGTCGCTGCACGACGCCATGAAGAAGTACGACGGCAAGTACATCCTGGTGTGCGAGGGTGGCATCCCCACCAAGAACAACGGCGTCTACGGCAAGGTGGGCGGCAAGACCATGCTCTCCATCGCCAAGGAGGCGACCAAGCATGCCCTGGCCACCATCTGCGTGGGCAACTGCGCCTGCTTCGGCGGGGTGCAGGCCGCCGCGCCCAACCCCACCAAGGCCATGAGCGTGAGCAAGGCCACCGGCGTGAAGACCGTGAACATCGCCGGCTGCCCGCCCAACGCGGTGAATATGGTGGCCACGGTGGTCCACTTCCTGCTCCTGGGCAAGCTGCCCGCCCTGGATGACAACGGCCGTCCCCTGTTCGCCTACGGCTACAGCATCCATGAGAAGTGCCCCCGCCGTTCCCACTACGAGAACAGCGAGTTCGTCAAGAAGTTCGGCGACGCCGGCGCCATCAAGGGCTACTGCCTGGCCGAGATGGGCTGCAAGGGACCCAACACCTATAACAACTGCCCCATCGTTAAGTTCAACGACGGCACCAACTGGCCCATCGGCGCGGGCGCTCCCTGCATCGGGTGCTCCGAGCCCAACTTCTGGGACACCCAGTCCCCCTTCTACGAGCCGATCTAAAGCGGGCCTAGGAAGGAATAGGATTTAGATAATATCGCTCCATGAAGGAGGACTTAGGAGATGGCTAAATACACCATCGATCCCATTACCCGCATCGAGGGGCACCTGCGCATCGATGTGGAGATCGAGGGCGGCAAGGTAACCAACGCCTGGAGCTCGGCGCAGCTCTTCCGCGGCTTGGAGATCATTCTCCAGGGGCGCGACCCCCGGGACGCACCCTGGATCACCCAGCGCGCCTGCGGCGTGTGCACCGAGGTGCACGCCATGGCCTCCATCCGCGCCTTGGACGACGCGGCGCGGGTCAAGATTCCGCCCCTGGCGCGCATCGCCCGTAACCTGGTGCACGGCTCCCAGTTCGTGCACGACCATATGGTGCACTTCTACGTACTTTCCGCCCTGGACTGGGTGGACGTGGTCAGCGCCCTCAAGGCCGACCCCAAGAAGACCGCCGACCTGGCCAACGCCCTGGGCGACTACCCGGGTAGCGGTGTGGCCGACTTCAAGGCGGTCAAGGAAAAGCTGGCCACCTTCGTGGCTTCCGGCCAGCTTGGGCCCTTTGCCAACGGCTACTGGGGCCACAAGGACTACCGTCTGCCCCCCGAGGCCAACCTCATGGCCGTGGCCCACTACCTGACCTTGCTGCGCTTGCAGGTGAAGGCCGCGCGCATGATGGCCCTGTTCGGCGGCAAGAACCCCCACATCCAGACCTACGTCACCGGCGGCGTTACCTGCGTGAAGGACCTGCTGAACGTGGACCGCCTGGCCGAGTTCCTGTACTACCTCAAGGAAATGCAGGCGTTCATCGACAACGTCTACATCCCCGACGTGCTGGCCGTGGCCAGCTTCTACAAGGACTGGGGCGCCCGCAACATCGGCGGTTGCACCAACTTCCTGGCCTACGGCAACTTCCCGCAGAACTCCGGGCGCTTCAAGGATGAGAAGATGTTCCTGCCCGGCGGCGTGATCATGGACCGCAAGCTGGGCGCCATCAAGGGCGTGGACCCGGACCTGATCACCGAGGAAGTGACCCGGGCCTGGTACAAGAACGGCCCGGCCCTGAACCCGGCCAAGGGCGTCACCCAGCCCCTGGAAGACGCCAGGTTCGACTACGACGGCAAGTACTCCTGGTTCAAGGCCCCGCGCTACGAGGGCAAGCCCATGGAAGTGGGCCCCTTGGCCCAGGTGCTGGCCGCCTACGCCCACGGCCACAAGCCCACGGCGGCCCTGGTGACCGCGGTGCTCAAGCACCTGAACGTGCCGGCCAACGCCCTGTTCAGCACCCTGGGGCGCACCGCCGCCCGGGCCATCGAGACCAAGGTCATCGCCGACGAGATGGCCACCTGGGTCACCGAGGCCATCGGCCTGATCAAGCAGGGCAAGATCGAAACCGCGGCCGAGTGGAGCTGGCCCGGCGAGAGCATGGGCTACGGCCTCATCGACGTGCCCCGCGGCGCCCTGGGCCACTGGATCCACCAGGACAAGGACAACAAGATCGCCAACTACCAGTTGGTGGTGCCCTCCACCTGGAACCTGGGACCGCGCGACGCCAAGGGCCAGGTGGGCCCGGTGGAGGAGGCGCTCATCGGCACCCCCATCGCCGATCCCAAGGCTCCCTTGGAGATCATCCGCACCGTGCACTCCTTCGACCCCTGCATCGCCTGCGGCGTCCACGTCATCGACCCGGACTCCAACGAGGTGCGCAAGTTCAAGGTCTGCTAGGTACAACCCGACCCTAACCGGCGGGGCGGCGGGTTTTCTCGCCGCCCCGCCGCCTTGCTGCTATACTTCCAGGTGGATATGAACCATACGGCGACGCCAAATATCCTGGTGCTGGGGGTGGGCAACGTGCTGCTCACCGACGAGGGCGTGGGGGTGCGGGTCCTGCACGAGCTGGCCGCGCGCTATGACTTCCCGCCCAACGTGAAGCTGGTGGACGGCGGTGTCTTGGGCCTCTCGCTCACCGGAACCATGATGGAGGCCGATCAGGTCATCGTCATCGACGCGGTGCGCGGCGACGACGAGCCGGGCACCATCTACCGCTTCGGGTGGGACGCACGGCCCGAGCACATCCAGTACAAGGACAGCCTGCACCAGATCGACCTCATGGAGACCATGGCCTTGTTGCCCCTGCTGGGCGACCCGCCCGTGGTCACGGTCATCGGGGTGGAGTTCGGCGACATCGACAACTACGGCCTGGAGCTGACCCCCCAGGTGGAAAAAGCGGTGGAGCCCCTGATGACCCATGTGCTGGCCGAGCTGGAGAGCCTGGGCTCGCCCGGCACCCCCTTGGAAACGCCCCGCGAGGTGACCAATGTGTTTGGCCATACCGGCTAAGATAATCGAGTTGGCGAACGACATGGCCACCGTGGAGGTGGGCGGGGTCAAGCGCACCGTGTCCTGTCTAATGGTGCCCGATCTTCAGCTCGGCGATTACGTGATCACCCACGCCGGCTTCGCCCTGCACAAGGTGGAAGAGGCCGACGCCCTGGCGTCCATAAAACTTTTGCGCGACCTAACCAGCATGGTGCCCCCCGAGGGCCCGGGAGAATAGACATGAGCGAGAGCGCCCGCAAGGAGAAAGTCTGCCAGGAAGAGGATTGCCGGGAGCAGTGGCAGGAGCTTCCCCTGGAGATGCGCGAGGGCTGCGGCGACTTCCTGTATTGCCCCTTCTGCGCCAATGAGATGGTCACCCGCTGCTCGGGCTGCGGCGAGACCCTGCACGACACGGGCTTCAAGTTCTGCCCCTATTGCGGCAGCCAGTTCGAAGGCTAGAAGCAGCCTTAAGAAAACAGCCTAACATCTTTTAATTGTTGGTCGCGTTGGCGAGGCGCGCCAGGGGACAGCTACTCCCTGAGCGCGTCCACCGGCGTCAGGCCCGCCGCCCGGCGAGCCGGGGCCAGGCCGAAGGCCAGGCTGATGGCCAGGGCCAGGCCCGCCGCTCCCAGGGCCGCCTGCCAGGGCAGGACGAACTCCAGAGGGCCGAAGGCCCTGACCGCCCAGGAGGCGAACAGGCCCAACAGGGCCCCGCCGCCGCCGCCGGCCAAACCCAACACCAGGGCTTCGGCCATGAACTGCATGAGGATGTCCCGCCGCCGGGCACCCACCGCCCGGCGCAGGCCGATCTCGGCGGTGCGCTCCTTCACCGCGATGAGCATTACCGCCATGATGCCCACCCCGGCCACCAGCAGGCTCACCGCAGCCACGCCGGTGATGGTGGAGGAGAAGATGCGGTTGGACTCCTCCCGCCGCTGTATGGTCTCCAACTGGGTGTAGATGCGGAAGTCGTCGGGCTGGCCTTGCTTGAGCTTGTGCCGTTGGCGCAGCAGGATGGCGGCATCACTGGCCAGGTCTGGCATGGCCGCCTGGTTCTCGGCCCGCACCACCAGCAAGCCTACGTTGCGCGTCCCGGCCAGCAGGCGCGACTGGGCCGTCTTGAGCGGCAGGTAGAGGCGCTCGTCCAGGTCGTTGCCGTTGGCGTCCACTCCCTTGGACTTGAGTTCGCCCACGATGAGGAAAGGCTGCTTCTTCACTTCTATGGTGCGGCCCACCAGGGACTCATCCCCTGCCAAATGGTCGCGCAGGGTGGGGCCGATCACCGCCACCCTGCGGTTGGTGCGTTCTTCCCGCTCCGTGAAAAGGCGCCCCTGAGTCAGCTCGTGGTTTTCCAGAGCAAAGATATCGGGCCGCGAAGCCAGCATCAGGGCGTCGGTGGTGCCTTCGGGCCCGGACATGCGCATCAGGCGCATTTCCAGGGGAACCGCGATCTCGGCCCCCTCCAAACGGGACAGGGCCTCCGCGTCGGCCGGTTCCAGGGCGACCATGTCCGAGGTGGTGCGGGCCCTGAGCCCGCTGGCGGAGCGCTTGGCCGAGCGGATGGTGATGATATTGGTGCCCATGGCGGTGAGGCGCTCCAGCACCTGGTTGCGGGTGCCGTTGCCCACCGCCACCATGACCACCACCGCGGCCACCCCCACCAGCAGGCCTCCGGCGGCCAGACAGGCCCGTAAACGGTGTTCTTTTATGCCGCTCCAGGCGGCGGCCAGCAGACGGCCCAGGCGGGAGGAGATCATCTGAGAGCCTCCACCGGGCGCATGGCCGCGGCCTTGCGGGCCGGAGCCAGGCCGAAGATCAGGCCCACCGCCGCGCTGAAGCCCAGGGCCCACAAAAAGCCCATGGGGCTGAAGGCGGTGTAAATGTCTAAAAGGGTGGTGGCCAGGTAAGAGAGCAGGATGCCCAGGCCCAGGCCGCAGAGCCCGCCGGCCGCGGACACCATGAGCGATTCCATGAGCACCTGGTACATGATGTCGCGCCGCCGGGCCCCCACCGCCCGGCGCACCCCGATCTCATAGGAGCGCTCGCTCACCGCCACCAGCATGATGTTCATGATAACCACCCCGGAGACGAACAGGCTCACCGCGCTGATAAAGGTGAGCATGGCCACCAGGGAGCGGCTCTGGCGGGTCCAGAAGCGCATCAGCTCTTCCGGGGTGATGATTAAAAAGTCGTCAGGCACCCCCTCGGCCAGCTTGTGGCGGCTACGCAGCACCTCGGTGACCTCGGCGGTGATCTCCGCCGACCGGTTGGGGTCGGTCATGATAACCCGCATGCCGTTGAGCTTGTCGTCCCGGGCCAGGCGCTTGATGGCGGTGCTCAAGGGCAACAGCACCATGTCGTCGCGGTCGCGGTGGCCCATGGCTCCCTTTGATTCCAGCACACCCACCACGGTGAAGGGGGTGCGGCCGATGCGGATGCGTTGGCCCACGGCGTTGGTCCGGCCGAACAACTCCCGGGCCACGGTGGTGCCCAGCACCGCCACTCGGTCGTAAACGGCGGAGTCCGAGGAGTTGACAAAGCGGCCATGCAGGGTGGCCCAATTGCGGGACGCGGCCCAGTTTGGGGGAACCCCCCGCACCGGAGTGTTGGTGTGACGGCCCCCGGCGCTTACTTGAGTGCGGGCCACGGTCTTGTGGGGCACCACCCCTTCCACCCCGTCCAGACGGGCCAGGGCTTCGGCGTCCTCCGGAGTCAGGGTCATGGTGCGCTTCATGCCGTGGCGCACGCCCAGCTTGCCCCCGCCGCCGGAGATGTAAAAGGCGTTGGCGCCAAAGCCCATGGAGGCCATGGTGCCGCTCACTTTGGCCTGGGCGCCCTGGCCGATTTCGTGAATAACCGTGAGCGAAGCGATGCCGATGACCAGGCCGATCATCATCAAGGCGGCATAGGAGCGGAAGGCCCACAAGGAGCCCAGGGCCGCCTTGAGCAGCCGGTAGGGCAGGATCAATCCGCCCCTCCCACCACCAGGTCGATCTGCTCCAGGGCCTGGACCGGTTTCTCCACCAATGTGTCCGAGGCCACCTTGCCGTAGATAAGGCGCACCAGGCGGCGGCACATGTTGCCCACCGCGTTGTCATGGGTCACCAGCACGATGGTGCGCCCCTCCTGGTTGAGCCCCTGCAACAAGGACATGATCTCCAGGGAGGAGCGCTGGTCCAGGTTGCCGGTGGGCTCGTCGGCGAAGATCACCTCCGGGTCGTTGACCAAGGCCCGGGCCACGGCCACCCGCTGGCACTCGCCGCCGCTCATCTCGCCGGGGCGGTGGGTCAGGCGGTGGCCCAGCCCCACCCGCTCCAGGGCCTTGCTGGCGCGCTGCTCGGCGTCCTTGGGGTAGGAGCCCGCGTAGGTGAAGGGCAAGAGCACGTTGTCCAGGGCCGTGGCCTTGGGCAGCAGATGAAAGGCCTGGAACACGAAGCCCAGCTTGGCGTTGCGCAAGCGGGCCAGCTCGTCGTCGCTCAGGTCGGCCACCTCCAAGCTGTCCAGGAGATAGGAGCCGCCGCTGGGGCGGTCCAGCAGGCCCAGAATGTGCAGCAGGGTGGACTTGCCCGAGCCCGAGGGGCCCATGATGCCCAGGAACTCGCCCGGCTTCACGTGCAGGTCAATGCCCAGGAGCACCTTGGTGTCCATCTTGCCGCGGTGGTAGGTCTTGATGATTTTCTTTAGGCGTATCAAGGGCCCGCCTCAGTGCTTGGATTTGGGAGCACTGGGCATGGCGGTCCCCTTGGGCAGGATTACGGTCTGGCCCGGCTGGAGCCCCTCCATCACCTGGACCATCACGTTTTCGCTCCAGCCCAACTTGACCGGGGTGGGCTTCACCTGGCCGTCCTGCTGCAGGTAGACCAGGGTGGCGCCTTTCTTGCGGCGCACCGCCTTGAGCGGCACCAGGGGCACATCCTTGCGCACCCCGCTGATGATGCTCACCGTGGCGGTCATCTCCGGCTTGAGCAGGCCTTGGTACTCGCCCATGATCTTTATAGTGACCGGGTAGTACACCACGTCGTCCACGATCTTGGCCGAGGGTTGCACCGACTCCACCTTGCCCATGAACTTGCGGTGGGGATAGGCATCCACCGTGAAAAAGGCAAATTGCCCCACCTTCACTTTGCCGATGTCTGTCTCGTCCACGAAGTCGTCCACCTGCAAACGGCTCAGGTCCACGATGTTGATGAAGGTGGGCGAGCTGAGGCTGGCGGCCACGGTCTCGCCCTCCTGGGTGCTCACGCTGGAGACCACTCCGTCGATGGGCGCGCGCACCGTGGCATAGTCCAGGCTGACCTGGGCGGTGACCACCCGGGCCTTGGCCGCGTTGAGCTCGGCCTGGGCCACCTTGAGGTCCTGCTCGAAGCCGTGCTTGACCTGGATGGCCTTGGCCTTGGCCGCGGTAAGGCGGGCCTCGGCCACGGCGCGGCGCTCGCGGGCCTGGTCCAGAGCGTCCTGGGCCACCAGGTCGGTGGAGCGCATCTTCTCCTGACGCTTGAAGCTGAGGTTGGCCAAATCGGCGGTGGCCTTGGCCTCGGTAAGCTCGGCCTGGGCGCGGGCCACTTCGCGGGGGCCGGTGGTCTGGATGCGCACCAGCTTGGCCTTGGTCGCGTTGAGCTCGGCGCCGGCCTGGTTGAGCTTGGCCTGGAGGTCCTCATGCTCCAACACGGCCACCACCTGGCCGGCCTTGACCTCCTGACCGATGCTGACCAAGAGCTTTTCCACCCGGCCGCTGACCCGGGCGCCCACCTTGACCTCGGCCCCCACCTGGGGCTTGACCGTGCCGGTGGAGACCACCAGGCGGCGGATGGTGCCCTGCTTCACCTGGAAGGGCTGTCCTTTAATCTGGGCTTCGGGGGTGGCTTGGGGCCACCATTGCCAGACCCCCACCGCCAGAGCTGCCACTACTAACAACGCCACTAGCCACTTGATGTTTCGCGCCTTGCCCAAGAACAACTCCAGCGACAGGGAGGATGAATGCTGCTATCTTAGTACATCATGCGAATGGGTGCTACAGCGGCGGCTCTGGAGAAGATGCACGCCAAGCTTTTGGCCAAGGCGGTGGACGGCGCCCTGGCCGCCATCGCCCAGAGCCGGGTCATGGAGCGCGAGGAGGCGCTGGCCCTGGCCCGGCGGGTGCGCCGCCTGGCCGAGAGGCTCTTTCCAGAAAAGTTGGAGACCTTCGACCTTATCTACCGGCCCCGGCTGGAGCGTGCGATCCGGGAACGCTTCCCGGGCCACTAGGCGGCACGGTCACCTGGGCAGGGGTGATCAGGTACATCAGGAGCACCATTCCCACCACCGACAAGACCAACACCCCCGCCGCCAGGGGGGGGGACATCTCGGCCGCGTCCCGCAGGCCGGCGAACAGCAGGAACAATACGTAGAAGGCCAGGATCACGGTCAGGGGCATGCTTATGCTCAGGGGCAGGAAAGGGGCCAGGGTGGTGACCACCCAGATGCCGGAGGCATAGGCGTATATGCGCAGGAACCCGCTGAGGGGGTAGGGGTTGCGCATGATGTGGTGGCCCACCACGTAGAAGAAAACCGCGAAGATCAGAACCTTCAACAGGTTCTGCACCAGGCCGTGGGCCACGGGGGCCACGGGCAGGCCCTGGATGAGCACCGCCGCCACCAGGGTGCCCGCCCAGGTGGTCAGGTGCACCAGGAGCAGAAAGGCGATGGGGCTGGCCAGGTCGCCCCGGTTGCCCATTTGCCTGAAAAATTGCCTGGGTTTGAGGGCCGCGGCCATGGCCACCGCCAGGAAATTGGACGGCTGGCGCCAGTCGAAATCCTTGATCATCTGGACCACGGAACCCTCCCGGAAAAGTTAGCCGCTTGGGGCACGCTAAGCCATGGGCCCCGTTGTGTCAAGAAGGGGAGCCGCCGCCCCGGGCGGAGGTGGGCAAGTTGTTGGTTTGACCAGCGCCACGGTGATATATTACTAAGTGTACGGCGCTGGGTCCGCGCTGCTGGTGAGGAGGAATTCAGCTTGAAGTTTCGCCTGATTCCGGCGTTACTGCTGGTGATGTTATGGTCAGGCTTGACGGCGTGCCCCGCCGGGGCCTTTCCCTTTTCCAGCAGCAGTCTGGTAGAGAGCGACGTCAAGTACCAGGCGGTGCGGTTCGACGACTTCTCGGACGAGCCCTTCATCCGCGGCCTAGGCTGGGACCTCTACATCGACCTCGATGAATTCCCCCTGATCACCGCCGAGCTGGTTCGCGACGAGGCCTGGCTGAAGCTGGTCAAGTTCGAGCGCGACACCAGCACCATCCTGCCGGTGCTTTCGGCCCAGCTGTTCCTGACCTACCGCGACATAAGCATCAAGCAGGTGCAGCGCATCCGGGAAGCGGTCTATCAGAAGATGAGCCGCATCTCTCCCCACAAGCTGCCCGACCCCGGCATCCCGGTGCTCTTGCGCCTAATGTTCCCCGGCCAGGCCAAGGGAGACGTGATCGGCCTGCTGGAGAAGGAGGCCCGGCGGCGGGGCATAAACCGCAACCAGTACGGCAACCTGCTGTCCTGGCTGTTCGAGGAGGAGGGCCTGTTCTCGGGCAACGAGTGGGACTGGGAGAACTTCCTGCCCCGTCTGCTCTCGGTGGTGGCCCTGGTGGTGGCGGGCCTGTTCCTCATCGAGTTCCTGCGCTTTTTGGCCAACCTGGGAATGCGCGCCGTGGGCAACATGGACAAGCGCAAGCGCTGATCCCCAAAAGCGAAAGGGGCGGCCCCAGCTGGGACATCCCCTTTTCCCGAATTCAGGCCCCGCTACTTCTCGTAGTGGTCCTCCGCCAGGTAGGGGTTCACCTTGCCGCACTTGTTGCAGAGGTAGTAGTTCTGCTTGTGCAGGGCGTCTTCCAGTTTTTCCATGGGGGTCTGGGCGTACTCCGGGGCCAGGATCTCGTTGTCGCAGCCCTCGGTTTTGCACTTTACGTAAATGGCCATCAGCCCGCTCCGGCTATTGGTTTTATGGGGGCGCCCGCTTGGGCGGCGATAACACCTGCCTATGGTTGTTTGGCAAGCGGCCCTCTGTCAAGCAAAAAGCCTCATTGCCACGGGAATCAAGCAGTTGCCCCCGATAGCCGAGCTTGACAAGGCCCGGTCCGCGCAATATTATTCATAGTTCGACTTTGAGCGGAGCCCGCGCCCGAGAGGCCGGGATAACCAGTTGAATTGCCGGGAAAACACCCGGCGGATTGTTTGCAAACCACTCCACGGGACCCATGCCCCAGACCAGCCGCCCATACCCTGGCTCAGCCTCCGACCCGGCAGCCTACGATTATAGCCTGCCGCCGGAGATGATCGCCCAAAGCCCGGCCCGCCGCCGGGTCATGGCCCGGCTGATGAGCCTGCCCCGGGACGGCGGCGCGGTGGGCCACCACAAGGTGGCCGCGCTGACCAAGCTTCTCAGGCCCGGCGACCTCTTGGTGCTCAACGACACCCAGGTGGTTCCCGCCCGCCTGAGCGCCATGAAGCCCACCGGCGGCAAGGTGGAGTTACTGCTCCTTTCGCCGGCCCAGCCCCAGCGCCGGGAGGCGGACGGCCGCGAGCTGCACCAGTGCCTGATGCGCTCCCATAGGCCCATCAAGGAAGGGGCGCGCCTGATCCTGCCCGGCGAGCCCGAGATGGAGCTGAGGGTTCTGGGCAAGGGCGAGCGGGGCAAGACCCTGGTGGAGTTCCCGGCCCCGGCCCTGGCTCTGGCCGCCGGGCGGGGGGCCACGCCCCTGCCGCCTTACATCAAGCGGCCCGATGGGCCGGACTCCCAGGACCAGGGCCGCTACCAGACCGTTTATGCCGCTCATCCCGGAGCGGTGGCCGCGCCCACCGCCGGCCTGCACCTGAGCCAGGCTCTCTTGGCCGCGCTGGCCCGCCGGGGCATCGAGCACACCCGCCTGACCCTGCACGTGGGCTACGGCACCTTTGCCGAGCCCGACCCGGCCGACCTGGCTGCGGGGCGTCTGCACGCCGAGTGGGTGCGGGTGCCCGAAGAGGCCAGCCAAGCCGTGGCCGCGGCCAAAAAGCGCGGAGGGCGGGTCATCGCCGTGGGCACCACCAGCCTCCGGGCCTTGGAGTTCAAGGCCGGGCCGGGAGGCGTGCCCCAGGCCGGGGAGGGCTGGTGCGAGCTTCTGATCGCGCCGGGGCACCAGTTCCGCGCGGCCGACGGCATCATCACCAATTTCCATTTGCCCCGCACCACCTTGCTCATGCTGGTGGCCGCCCTGGCCGGGCGCGAGAGGCTGCTGGCCGCCTATGCCGAGGCCATGGAGCGGGGCTACCGCTTCTACAGCTACGGCGACGCCATGCTGGTGGTGTGAGATGGGCCGCCTGAGCGTCGACATAAGCGCCCGCGACGGCAAGGCCCGCACGGGGGTGTTGACTACCCGCAAAGGGCCGGTGCGCTTGCCCGCCTTCATGCCCGTGGGCACCCAGGGCACGGTCAAGGGGCTCTTGCCCGAAGAAGTCTCGGCCCTGGGCGCGGACATGATCCTGGGCAACACCTATCATCTGATGATCCGGCCCGGGGTGGAGACAGTGCGCGCCCTGGGCGGGCTGCACGGCTTCATGGACTGGCCCGGCCCCATCCTCACCGACAGCGGCGGGTTTCAGGTGTTTTCCCTGAGCGGCCTGTGCAACCTGGACGAGGAGGGGGTGAGCTTCCGCTCCCATCTGGACGGCGCCCTGCTGCGCCTGACCCCGGAGACGGTGGTCGAGGCCCAGGAGGGCCTGGGCTCGGACCTGATGATGATGCTCGACGAGTGTCCCCCGCCGGGATCGCCCCGGGAATACCTGGAGAAATCCCTGGCCCGCGACGCCCGATGGGCGGCCCGCGCCCTGTCCGCGCGCAGCGAAAAGGGTGGGGCCCTGCTGGGCATTGTGCAGGGTGGGGTGTATAGTGACCTGCGAAGCATGTCCGTGGAGTTGCTCTGCTCCCTGGACCTGGATGGCTACGCCCTGGGCGGCCTGAGCGTGGGCGAGCCCAAGGAACGGATGATGGAGGTAATCGAGCAGACCGTGCCCCAACTACCGGCAGACAAACCGGTGTACCTCATGGGAGTGGGGGAGCCCGCGGACCTGGTGCGCTGCGCCGGGCTGGGGGTGGACCTGTTCGACTGCGTGTTGCCTACCCGCATGGCGCGCAACGGCACCCTGCTAACCGCGCGGGGTCGCCTGAACCTGAAGAACAGCCGCTTCAAGGACGACCCGGCCCCCATAGAGGAGGGCTGCGAGTGCCTCGCCTGCCGGCGTTTCAGCCGGGGTTATTTGCGGCACCTGTTCAATGCGCGCGAGTTGTTGGCTTATCGCTTGAATACCATCCACAATCTGCACTACATTCTGAATCTGATGGCCGGCCTGAGGAAGGCCATCGCTGAAAACAGATACCAAAGCTATGCCCGCGAGATTCTGGCGGGGCTGGAGCCCTCCGGCCAGGCGCGGGCAGCCTTAACCTAGGGAGGAAACGATGTTCGACCTTTTCAACACCGGGGTAGCCTGGGCGATGTCCGCTGGCGGCAAATCTGGCGGCGGCGAAAGCGCCGGCGGACTGGGCGGCCTGCTCTCCGGCCCCATCCCCATGCTGGTTCTGATGTTCGTGATCTTCTACTTCCTGCTCATCCGTCCCCAGCAGAAGAAGGCCAAGGCCCACAAGGAGTTGTTGGCCAACCTGCGCAAGGGCGACAAGGTGCTGACCAACGGCGGCATCTACGGGCGCATCACCGGCCTGGACGACACCACCCTGACCATCGAGATCGCTCCCCAGGTGCGCATCAAGGTCAGCCGGGGGCACGTGGCCGGCGTGGCCGGCGGCGATACTCCTCCGCCCCAGCCGCCCAAGAAGTAGCGGTCAGTCCACAGTTCCCTTTCCCCGCGCCGGCGCCCGCCGGGCGCGGGGGGTTCATGCGTTAGGAGCGGACCTTGCCTAAGAACTTCGCCATGAAAGCCACCCTGGTGGGGGTGGTCATCATCCTGGCCTTGTTGTATTTGGTGCCCACCCTGGGCGGCAAGCTGCCCAGTTGGTGGACCAACTACCTGCCCGCCGACAAGATCCACCTGGGGCTCGACCTCCAGGGCGGCATGCACCTCATCCTCGAGGTGGAGACCGCCAAGGCGGTGGAAGCCGCGGTGGAACGGACCAGCCAGGAGCTGGTGCGCAGGATGCACGAGGATAAAATCCGCGCCATCCGGCCCCAGACCGAGCCGGGCAACAAGATCGCCATCACCTTGCTGCACGAAAACGACCGGGCCAAGTTGGAAGACCTGATCAAGCAGAGCTACCCGGACTACAAGGTGGCTTCGGCCCGCACCCTGAGCGACGGCAAGATCGCCATGACTCTCCAGCTCAGCGCCGCGGCGATCAAGCACATCGCCGAGCAGGCCTCCACCCAGGCCCTGGAGACGATCCGCAACCGCGTGGACCAGTTCGGTGTTAGCGAGCCGGAGATTCTGCCACAGGCCGACGGGCGCATCCTGATCCAGCTCCCGGGCATCAAGGACCCCCAGCGCGCGGTGGCCCTCATCGGCAAGACCGCTCAGCTGGAGTTCAAGCTGGTGGACGAATCGGCCAACCCGGCCACGGTGACCAAGGCCACCCTGCCGCCGGGCGACGAGCTGTTGTACGTCTACCGCCGCGACCGGGCCACCGGCCGCACCAGCAAGGACCCCATCGTGGTGCACCGCCGCGTGGCCATGACCGGGGCCAACATCACCGACGCGCGAGTGCAGATCGACTCGCAATACAACGAGCCCTACGTGTCCATCTCCTTTGACAGCCGCGGGGCCCGCCAGTTCGCCGACGTGACCAGCCGCAACGTGAAGAAGCGCCTGGCCATCGTCCTGGACGGCAAGGTGCAGTCCGCTCCGGTGATTCAAGAAGCCATCACCGGCGGCGAGGCGCGCATCACCGGCGACTTCTCCATGGAAGAGGCCCGCGACCTGGCGGTGGTGCTGCGCTCCGGCGCCCTGCCGGCTCCGGTCAGGATCCTCGAGGAAAGGACCGTGGGCCCCAGCCTGGGCCGCGACTCCATCAACCAGGGCATCACCTCCATGGCGGTGGGCTTCCTGCTGGTGGTGTTGTTCATCCTGATCTACTACCGCCTTGGCGGGGTGGTGGCCGACCTGGCCCTGTTGCTCAACCTGGTGCTGATCACCGCCGCCCTGGCCGCTTTCCAGGCCACCCTGACCCTGCCGGGCATCGCGGGCATCATCCTCACCATCGGCATGGCGGTGGACGCCAACGTGCTGATCTTCGAGAGGGTGCGCGAGGAGCTCAGGATGGGCAAGACGCCTTTCGCGGCGGTGGAAGCCGGTTACGGCAAGGCGACGCTCACCATTCTGGACGCCAACATAACCACCCTGATCGCCGCCCTGGTGCTGTTCCAGTTCGGGACCGGGCCCATCAGGGGCTTCGCGGTCACCTTGTCCATAGGTATCGCCAGCTCCCTGTTCACGGCCATTACCTTCACCCGGCTGTTGTTCGACCTTTATCTGCACCAGTTCAGGCCCAAGAAACTCCTGATCTAGGTTTGCCCAACCCGGAGCACCCATGGAATTCATTAAACCGGACGTAAATATCAATTTCGTTGGGCAGCGCTTCAAGGCGTTCATCCTCAGCGGCCTGCTGATCCTGGCCACGGTGGTGAGCCTGTTTGCCCACGGCGGCCCCAACCTGGGCATCGACTTCGCCGGCGGCATTCTGGTGCAGGTGCGTTTCACCGAGAGCACCGACGCGGCGGCCATCAAGAAGGCGCTGGCGCCCCTGGGCATGAACCAGGCCATGGTGCAGAGCTTCGGCGGAGAGGGGCGCAAGGAGTTCCTCATCCGCGACGAGAACCAGGGGCTCAAGCTGCAAGGCCTCTCGGACCGGGTGCGCCAGACCCTGGCCAAGACCTACGGCGAAGGCAAGGTGGAGGTGCGCCGGGTGGAGATGGTGGGCCCCAAGGTGGGGGCCGACCTGCGTGAGAAGGCCTTGCTGGCCATTTTCTACGCCATCCTCTTGATCGTGGTGTACATCTCCGGCCGCTTCGAGCAGAAGTGGGGCCTGGCCGCGGTAATGGCCGCGGTGCTGGTGGGCGCCACCCTGCTGGTGGAGGCGCTCATCGGGGCCGCGGGAGGCAGCCAAGGCGGCGGAACGGTTCTGCTGATCTTAACCGCCTTGATCGTCACGGTGGCGTTGTGCTGGCTTCTGAAGCTGCGCTACGCCTTGGGAGCCATCGTGGCCCTGATCCACGACGTGCTCATCACCGTGGGCGTGTTCAGCTTGCTGGACAAGGAATTCACCCTGGCCACGGTGGCTGCCCTGCTGACCATCATCGGTTACTCGCTCAACGACACCATCATCGTCTACGACCGCATCCGCGAGAACCTGAAGCGGCCGGGCAAGCTGGAGCTGGGCGAGATCATCAACGCCTCGGTGAACCAGACCCTGAGCCGCACCATCCTCACCTCGGGCACCACCCTGGTGGTGCTGTTGAGCCTCTACGTGCTCGGCGGCGGGGTGATCCAGGACTTTGCCCTGGCCCTGTTGATAGGCGTGGTGGTGGGAACCTATTCCTCCATCTTCGTGGCCAGCCCCATCCTGCTGCTGCTGCCCGAGGGCGACACGGTGTTCACCCGCCGCCGCCCCCGGCCCGCGGCCCAGCCGAGGCCCGAGCCGGTGGTGGAGGCCGCCTCGCCGGCCGTGCCGGTGAGCGCGGCCAAGCAGGCCAGCGCCCGCAAGCGCAAGGGCAAGAAATCCGGCAAGAAGCGCCGCAAGCGCTAGCCGGGTAACCGAGAGCGGGGCGCCGCCGCCCCGCCGGGAGGAAGCCCGCCGGATTGGGGCTTGATACACAGGCGCGAGCCAGCTAACGTGGTAGGTCATGGGCCGGATCATTACCATTGCCAATCAGAAGGGCGGGGTGGGCAAGACCACCACGGCGGTCAACCTGGCCGCCAGCCTGGCCGTGGCCGGCCAGCCCGTCCTGCTGGTGGACTGCGACCCCCAGGGCAACGCCACCAGCGGCCTGGGCGTGGAGATCGAGCCCGACGGCAAGACCCTGTATCACGTGATGATCGGCCAGGCCACCGCCGAGCAGGCGGTGCGCTCCACCGACCTGGAGCACCTGCACCTGCTGGGCTCGGACGTGAACCTCTTCGGGGCCGAGGTGGAGCTGGCCGGACGGCCCGGCCGCGAGCGCCTCTTGGGTGAGGCCCTGGCCCCCCTGGCCCACCGCTACCGCTTCATCTTGCTGGACTGCCCGCCTTCCCTGGGGCTACTCACCCTCAACGCGCTCACCGCCTGCCAGGGGGTTCTGGTCCCCTTGCAGACCGAGTATTACGCCCTGGAGGGGCTGACCCAGCTTTTGCACACCATCGCCCGGGTGCGGCGCACCCTCAACCCGTCCATGCGCCTGGAGGGCATCCTCCTGACCATGTTCGACGGCCGCAACAACCTCTCCCATCAGGTGACCGAGGACGTGCGGGGGCATTTCAAGGACATGGTCTACGAGACGGTGGTGCCGCGCAATGTGCGCCTTTCCGAAGCGCCCAGCCACGGCCTGCCGGCGCTGTTGTACGACCCCCGCTGCGCCGGGGCCCAGAGTTATCAGCAACTGGCCGATGAGGTCATAGCCGGTCCGCGCGGCAGCGGCGCTCCGGCCGAGGGCAGGGCGGCATGAGCGAGAATTTCGAGGAAAAGAAAAAGCCCCAACGCCGCAAGGCCCCGGCCCTGGGGCGCGGCCTGGCCGCTCTTTTGGGCGATGACGATTACCCCGACGGCGGGCTGGCCAACGAGCCGGGGCCCGGCGAGCGGGTGGTGGAGCTGCCCCTGGAGCGCCTGGAGCCCAACCCCTATCAGCCGCGCCGCCTGTTCGACAAGGACGCCCTCGAGGCCCTGTCCGACTCCATCGCCGAGCACGGCGTACTCCAGCCCCTGGTGGTCCGGCCGGTGGACGGCGGCTACCAGGTCATCGCCGGCGAGCGCCGCCTGCGCGCCAGCCAGATGGCCGGGCTCCTTGCGGTGCCGGTGGTGGTGCGCCGGGCCACGGACCAACAGGCGCTTCTGTTGGCCCTGTTGGAAAACCTCCAGCGCGAGGATCTGAACCCCCTGGAAGAGGCCCACGCCTACCGCCGCCTGACCGCCGAGTTCGAGCTGAGCCAGGAGGACATCGCCTCTGGCGTGGGGCGCGACCGCTCCACCGTGGCCAACAGCCTGCGTCTGTTGAAGCTGCCGCCCGAGCTGCAAAAGGACCTGGCCACCGGCCTGATGAGCGCCGGCCACGCCCGGGCCCTGCTCTCGCTGGGCAACGAGCAGGCCATGCGCATAGCCCGCGACGAGATCGTGGCCAAAGGCCTGTCGGTGCGCGCGGCCGAGGCGCTGGTCAAGAAGATGAGCGCCGCTCCGGCCCCGCCCAAGCCGCCCACCCAGGAAGAGGTGCACTTGGGCAGCCTGGCCGAGGACCTGCGCTACCGCCTGGGCGCGCCGGTGGAGATAAAGCGCAAGGGCAAGAAGGGCTCCATCACCATCCGCTTCTCCTCCAACAAGGAACTGGAACGCCTGCTGGAAATGCTTTCCTCCTAGTTCCATGCGCCTGGTAATCGACGGCTACAACCTCATCCACACCATTCCCGAGCTGGCCTTTGCCTCGGATCAAGGCCAGGGGCGCGAGGCGCTCATCGAGGCCCTGCGGCTCTACCGCAAACGGCGGCCCCACAAGATAAGCGTGATTTTCGACGGCGGCCTGGAGCCCGGTGGCACGGCCACCCGGGCGGCCGGGGTGCCGGTGAAGTTCTCCGGGGCCGAGCGCTCGGCCGACGACGTCATCGCGGCCATGGCCGCCCAGGAGGGCAACGGGCTAACCGTGGTGACCAGCGACCGCGAGCTGGCCGGGCGCTGCCGGGTGCACGGCGCGGTGGTGCTCTCGTCCGAGGAGTTCGGCGACCGCCTGCTGGAGGTGGCCCTGGGCGGTGCGGGCCTGGGCGTGGAAGAGGACGAGGGCTGGGACTTCAGCACCAAAAAGAAGGGGCCCGCCAAGCGCCTGCCCAAGGGGCAGCGCAAGAAGGCCCGCAGAAAGGGAAGACTGTAAAGCAGGCAGGGCCGTAAATGAAAATAGCGAGAGTTTTATGGTTAAAATGATAGAAGAAAGTTCTCAGCTGATATCCTGCAGCAGCCAAAAACAAATGTTGAGAAGGGTGGGGACGGATGGATCGCAAATCAAACCTGCTGCCACCAGTGGAGTCGACGAACGAGGACGAGCGCTTCGCCAAAGAGGCTATAGAAGCGCATGAGCGGTGGGAGCGGGAGCGTCAAGCTGTGGAGCAGGCACATTATGAAGAGATGCGACCAATCAAAGAGCATCTCGAAAAGGCACGCCAACTTGTAATCGAGAGCGGCGTCGGTGAGGCAGCCTGCTCTATCCTCCGGATAATGTGGCACTGGCCATCGAAGTCGGAGCGCGACGATTGGCAGACACCGATTCCGGTCGATGGGCTTGACGGTGGCCAAATACCTAGACGCGAGCACGGTGCTCTGGGGGGCAAGTCGCTGGGCTGGACTTGGGACGGAGATACATACCAGATGGCGTTGGAGATCCGCAAAAATTACACAGACGACGACTTTGAGACGGGCGATCTACGTATGTGGGTGGCCGATGCAATGGTGATGCACCTAGACGTCTCTCTGCAGCTCTCGGATGGATATGATAGTTGGCGTGTGTTTGGTGTTAGCGCGTTCAAAGCGGGACCCTGGATGGCTCAGCTCAATGAATTAGCCGGGCGTCTTCGAGTAGCGGAAGGGCAGGGGCTGAGGGATTACGAAAAAGAATTTTATGGCGAAAAAGCCAAGAAGATTGACCTAGACTAGTAACCGTTTCGCCAAATCAATCGCGTTTTGTTTTTCCCTACTTTTTCAAGACATCTTAAAAAAGATCGTTTTTTATGGATGGGCGCGTCGCGTAAGACTAGCGCTTCCTGTATGGCCGCCTAGCGCCAGCCGTGCTCCTGCCCAGCTCTCAGACGGACGATATTCTCCCGATGCTTGTAAATGATCATCAGGCTCATGAGGCTGGCCGCTGCCATGTAGGCCACCGGCGCGCCGAAGAGCCACAGCCAGAACACCGAGCTGACCCCGCCCACCATGGAGCCCAGGGACATGTGGCGGCTGATCAGGGCCACCGCGATGAGGGCCAGGCCCGAGGCTAGGGCCGCCCAGGGGGCCAGGCCCAACAGGGCGCCCAAAAAGGTGGCCACGCCCTTGCCGCCCTTGAAACGCAGATAGATGGGCCAGCAATGGCCCACAAAGGCGGCCACGCCCACGGCCGCGGCCCAGGCCGGGGTGAGCATGTCCACCGCCAGGGCGGTGGGCACCGCGCCCTTGGCCACGTCCAGGGCCAGGGTGATGATCCCGGCGGCCTTGCCCGCCTGGCGCGAGACGTTGGTGGCCCCGATGTTGCCCGAGCCGCCCCGCCGGGGGTCCACCCCGCCGAACAGCCGGGCCACCAGGAGCCCGAAGGGGATCGCGCCCAAAAGGTAGCCGCCCAACACCAAGCCTAGCCCGCCGCTGGTCATTTGTTTTTTTCCCCAACCTCGACGCGCATGGACAACTCCCCTTTGGCAGGCTTGCTAGCAGATGTAGCTCAGTGTATTCTCATTTAATCAAGGAGGCAACCTTGCGCATCTGCGTTATCGACGGACAGGGCGGCGGAATCGGCAGCGTGATCATCCGCCGCCTGAAAGATGAATTCGGCGAGCAGGTCCAGGTTTTGGCCTTGGGCAGCAACGCCATAGCCACCGCTCAGATGATGAAGGCCGGCGCCAACCGGGGCGCCACCGGCGAAAACGCCATCATCTGGAGCATCCAAGACGCCGACGTGATCATCGGCCCCATAAGCATCGTGCTGGCCAACGCCATGATGGGCGAGATCACCCCCAAGGTGGCCGCGGAGGTGGCGTCCTGCAAGGCCAAGAAATTCCTTTTGCCCCTCACCCAGGAAAACGTGGAAGTGGCCAGCGTCATACGCGAACCTCTGCCCCATCAGGTGGATCACATCGTGGGGGTCCGCCTCAAGGAGATGATTTCCAATGTGTGAAGCAACCGCCTATATTCTGAACAATGCCGGCGAGGAAGAGCTGTATCTGTCCGACGTGGACCTGATCGAGCCCACCGACGACGGCAAGCTCCGGCTGGTTTCCATCTACGGCGAACAGAAGACCCTGGCCGGCCGCATAAAGTCCATGTCCCTGGTCAACCACCGGGTGGTGCTGGCCGCGGACTAGACTCCGCCGCGACAATTCGACAAGGGAGGAACCATGGCCGACCAAGCCGCCATCGACAAAGTGGTGGAGGGCCTGCACTGGCTGGGTCACGACAGCTTTCGCCTGGACACCAGCCAGGGCGCCATCTACTTCGACCCCTATGAGATAAAAGAGGGGCCCGAGGCCGCCCTGATTCTGGTGAGCCACGACCACTTCGACCACTGCGTGCCCGAGGACATCGCCAAGATCCAGGGCGAGAACACGGTGATCCTCACCGAGTCCGACAGCGCGGGCAAGCTCACCGGCAAGGTGAAATCCCTGGTGCCGGGCCAGGAAGTGAAGCTGGGCAAGATCAAGGTCAACACCGTGCCCGCCTACAACCTGGACAAGGAGTTCCATCCCCGGGGCAAGGAGTGGCTGGGCTTCATCGTCACGGTGGACGGGGTGAAGATCTACCACGCCGGGGACACCGACTACATCCCGGAGATGGACCACCTGCTGGTGGACGTGGCCTTGTTGCCGGTGAGCGGCACCTACGTGATGACCGCCGACGAGGCGGTGCGCGCGGCTCAGGCCATCGGCCCCAAGCTGGCCATCCCCATGCACTACGGGGCCATCGTGGGCGACGAGAACGACGCCCAGAAGTTCGCCAAGGCCCTGGAGGGCCTGATGCAGGTGCGTATCCTGCCCAAGGAAGAGTAGGCCCTTGATCGCCGGCTGCCTGGCCGCACATCCCAGGCACTTCGGTTTGGCGCGCCCATGAGCTGGTTTTGGCTGGCTGTGGGCGCGGCCTTTTTTCTGGCCACCTCCGACTTCCTGCTCAAGCGCAACTTCTCCGACCTGCCGGTGGGCCAGATGATCCTGGTGCGCCTCTCGGGCCTGCTGCCCGCCGGGCTGGCCCTGCTCTTGCTGGCCCCCATCCCGCCCATCAAGCCCCAGTTCTACTGGTCCGTGGCCCTGGCCCTGCCCGCCGAGATTTTGGCCTTGTATCTCTACAACCGGGCCATCCAGGCCTCGCCCCTGGCCCTGAGCCTGCCGTTCTTGTCCTTTACGCCGCTATTCGTGGCGGTGATCGGCTTCCTGGTGCTGGGCGAGTCCCTGGACGGCTGGGGCCTGGGGGGCATCGTCTTGGTGGTGATCGGGGCCTACACCCTGAACCTGCACACCATCGGCCAAGGCGGCTGGAGCCAGCCAATTCGGGCCATCTTCCGGGAAAAGGGCTCCTGGATGATCCTGCTTACCAGCCTGCTCTATGCCTACACCCTGACCATGTGCAAGAACGCCATGTTGGGATCGAGCCCCTGGTTCATGGCCGGGGTGTACCCCTCGGTGCTGGCGATCCTGGTGGTAGCGGGCATGGGCGTGGCCGGCAGACTGGGCTGGGACTGGCTGAGGCGGCCTTGGGGCGTGGCCGGCGTGGGCCTGAGCACCGTGGCCATGGTTATCTGCCACTACTGGGCCCTGTCCATGGCCCCGGCCGCCTACATGATCGCGGTAAAGCGCCTTAGCATTCTCATGGCCGTGGCCTATGGCGGGGTGTTCCTCAAGGAGGCGCGCCTGGGCCAGCATCTCTTGGCCGGTGGGCTCATGGTGGGCGGGGCGGTGGTCATACTTTTGTGGGGTTGAGCGGGGGAGGGCGAAGAAGCAAAAGAAGAAGAGGCGGGTAAAGGAAGAGGGGGAGAGCCGTCAGAGGGAAGCGTTTGGTGCGGCCATCCCGTCCACATCAGGTCCGGCCGCCGCTAGACACCGATCATCATGCCCGGTGAGAGCCTTCCGTCCCTGCGGCTCGGCATAACGACATCAAGGCACCAGCTTCCCAACTGCCCCCCATGCTTTTTTTTAAAACCTCTTCTTGTCAAATTTGCTCCCTCCCGGCTGCACCGGTGCCAGCGCGGCGGCACAAGAAGCGCGCCAGCAGGTTGGGGCTCGGGGGATTTCTTGCCGCCTCGTGGGGCGAGGCGGCCCCGACAGGCAAGCTGTCGGGGGCAACAGGAGCGGGTGTTATGGTTTCTGCCGCCCGCGTCCGGTCAGACCCGCGCTGGCCTCAGGCCAGCTTCGCTCCGCTTAGTACCGCCATCAGACGCCGATCACACCGCCGCCCGGTGACACCCCGCTCCCGCGTCACTAAATCGCTGCCGCCCAAACCGCCCGCCCCAGCGCTTTCCCTTTATTCTTCACCTTCCAAACTTCTTGTTCTTTACCTGCCCATGGACGCACCCCTCCCCGCAGCCCCACAGCCGCCATGCCTATTCCTGACTTTTTGTTTTTTGCTCGGGCCCGGCCTAGGCCGACTCGCCCTTTAGGATCTTGCTCAGCTTGCTCATGGAAGTGCCCGGCCCCATGGCGATGAGGGTGTCGCCAACCTCCACCACCGTATCGGCGGGCGGGTTGAAGCGCATGGACCCGTCGGGCTTTTTCACGGCCAGGACGATCAGGTCCAGCTTCTGGCGGATGCCCGAGTCCTTGAGGCTCACCCCGGCCAGGGAGGCCTGGGGCCCCACGGTCAGCTCCTCCATGCGCAGGGGCTGCTCTGTGGTGCTGTGGAAGGTCAGGTCGATGAAATCGGCCACCGAGGGGCGCAGCACGGTCTGGGCCATGCGCCGCGCGCCGATGAAGTAGGGGCTCACCACCTTGTCGGCCCCGGCGTGCTTGAGCTTGCGCTCGCTGCCCGGCTCGGTGGCCCGCGCGATGATGAACAGGTCGGGCCGCATGTCCTTGGCGGTGAGCACGATGTACACGTTGTCCGCGTCGGAGCTCACCGTGGCGATGAGGCCCTTGGCCCGCTCCACCCCCGCGGCCAACAGACTCTCGTCCTCGGTGGCCGAGCCCAGCACGTAGTTGATGCCCTCGGCCTCCAGGCGGCGAGTGACCTCATCCTTGTCGTCGATCACCACCACCTCGCGGCCCGATTCCTTGATCATCTCGGTGACCAGGGCGCCGATGCGCCCGTAGCCGCAGACGATGTAATGATCTTTTATGGAGCGGATGGCGCGTTCCAAGCTTCGCCTCCCCATGACCTGCCTGAGCTTGCCCTCCACCACGAACTGGGCGAAGGCGGTGAGCAGGTAAAAGATGGTGCCCACGCCGGTGAGCATGAGAATCATGGTGAAGATACGGCCCTGGGTGCCCAGAGGGTGCACCTCGCCGAAGCCCACCGTGGTCACGGTGATCACGGTCATGTAAATGGCTTCCAGCCAGGTGTAGTTCTCCAGGAAGCGGTAGCCCAGGGTGCCCATGACGATCACCCCGACGCCGCCGGCGATGCCCAGCCATATTTTGGAGAACCCACTCGCCCGTTTGGGCGGGGCGGAGGAGGAGATGGGCAAGGCGGCTACCGCAACACCGGCTTGACGGCCAGCGGCTCGGAGCCGATCACCTCGGCGGTAAACTGGAGCCCCTCCTTGGGCAGGTTGGCGGCCACGATCATGAAAGGCAGGGACTCGCCCGGCGCGGCCACGTAGGGCCGTCCGTCCAGGCCCAGGTCGCTGGCCAGGCGGCGCTCGATCACCCCCAGGCTCATGAACTTGAGCTCCGCCGGGGTGAACACGCTGCCCGCGTAGGAGCTGGCCCGCTTGACCACCTTGCCCGTGGCGTTGCGCAGGGTGCCCTGCACCAGTACCGAGCGCAGGGGACGGTTGTGGTTGTTGGCCACCTTGCCCTGGATCACGAAGATCTTGCCCGCGGTCTCGTTGTCTTGCAGGAAGCTTTTCACCTCCACCAGGCTCAGGCGCGGCACCCGGGCCATGGTGCTGCCCGCATTGGCGGGCAGGCCGTCGCCACGGCCGATGAGCGAGGACATGCCAGGCCAGGCGGCCACCTGGTCCACCACCTCATGGCCCACGCCCAGGCGGGCCATCACCACCACCGTGCCCAGGGCGGTTATGGCGGCCAGGAGCACGATGCCGATGAGCCAGAACACCAGTTTGAACAAGGGGCCCCGGGGCGGGCGCTCCGCCTCCACCGGGCGCTCCTCCAGGCCGAAGTCGGCCCGCTCCCGGGCCAGGCCCGCGTCCGCGCTCTTTACCTGGGTGAGGTCCAGAGCGCCCAGCCGGGGCGGCCCGTGGGTCGGATCGGGCTGGGGCGGGGTCCAGTCGGGAGCCTGCTCCTCCACCGCTTCCTCCGCCTCGATGCGCACCTCGCCGGGGTCCATCTCCAGGGTCTCGGCTTCAAAGGCGGCTTCGGATTGAGCCTCGCCGCTCTCGGGTTCCCCGGCCTCGGGCGCGGGTTGGCGCGGGGCGTCCTCGCCCATGCCCGGAGCCTCCGCAAGGGCCTCGGCCGGGGGCTCGGGCTCTTCGGAGGGCTGCTCGGCCTCGGCGGGCTCTTCCTGGGCGGGCGGGGCATCCTGGTCCGGCGGGAACACCTGGAACACCTCGCCGCAGATGCCGCAGCGCACCCATGCGCCTTCGGACGGAATCTTGGTCTCGTCCAGCTTGAAGTCGGTACCGCAGGTGTGGCAATGAACCATCATAAGCGTATCAATCGAGATTGCAGTCAGTTATCTCATATATGCCCGGCAAGAAACGATAGCGTTCGTCGTAGTCCAGGCCATAACCCACCAAGAAGCCGCCGGGCACGTGGAAGCCCACGTAATCGGCGTCGAACTCCACCTCGCGCCGCTCGGCCTTGTCCACCAGCACGCAGAACCTGACCGAACTGGGGCCCAGGGACATGAGGTACTCCTTGAGCCAGGACAGGGTCAGCCCGGTGTCCACGATGTCCTCCACCACCAGGACCGGCCGCCCTTCCAGGGATATGCCGGGCGGGGTGGTCATCTCCACCCTGCCGCTGGAGGTGTCCGAGGAGCCGTAGGAGGACAGGCGCACGAAGTCGATCTCCAGAGGCAGGTCCAGGCGGCGCACCAGGTCGCTCATGAAGATGAAGCAGCCCTTGAGCACCCCCACCACCACGGGCTCGGTGTCCGCGTAGTCCTCGGCCACCTGGGCGGCGATGGCCTGCACCCGGCGCTGGATGACATCTGGTGAGAATACGAGCTTGATGGGCGTTTGTCCGGCCAAGTGCCGCTCTCCCGCGTCCCGGACGAGCGGCCTACAGCCAAACGCCCGGTTTCAGTAGTTTTTACATTAACAAGGCTAGACCAGTCCCGCTAAGGCTGTCAAACACAAAACCCCACGGTGGGCCTGGGCCGGGGCGTAAAAAAGGGGCCGCCCGGCTGGGCGGCCCCTTGGCTGATCGCGTCAGGCCCTAGAAGCGGCGCTCGCGGCCGGTCACTTTGGGCTTGAACAGGTTCTTGAGGCCCTGGAAGGCCATCTTGCGGCGCAGGATGCCCAACTGGTCTTGCAGGGGGATCTCGCGGGGGCAGACGTCCTCGCAGGCCAACAGGCCCATGCAGCCGAACACGCCCTGGTCGTTGCCCACCACCTCGAAGTATTCGGAGTTGGTGCGCTGGTCGCGCGGGTCCATGATGAAGCGCGCGATACGGTTCAGGGCAAAGGCACCCACGAAGTCAGGGCGCATGTTGGCCGTGCCGCAGGAAGCCACGCAGCAGCCGCACTCGATGCAACGCTCCAACTCGAAGATGGCGTTGGCCAGGTCGTTCTCCATGCGTTCCTCGATGGCCTGGGCATCGAAGTCCTGGTCGTTGTGGATCCAGGACTCGATCTTGGTGTTGGTCTCGCGGAACCAGGTGCCCGTGTCCACCGACAGGTCGCCCACCAGCTTGAACACCGGCAGGGGCATGAGGGTGATCTCGGTGGGCAGCTCGGAGGTCAGGGTCTTGCAGGCCAGGCCCGGCCGCCCGTTGATGATCATGCCGCAGGAGCCGCAGATGGCCATGCGGCAGGCGAAGTCGAAGATCAAGGACGGGTCCTGCTCTTCGCGGATCTTGTTGAGCGCGATAAACAGGGTGAGGCTGGGGGTCTCCTCAAGGGTGAAGGTGTCGGTATGAGGAACCGAGTTGGGGTCCTCGGGGTTGAAACGGAATATGTTGAATTTAAGCGTCCTGCTCATGGCTAGTCCTCTTTCGGCGCGTCCATGGGAATGATCTCGGTCTTGCCATAGCCGCGGTCACCCGGCGGCAGGTACATGACCTGGGTGGACGGCTCGTACTTGAGCTCGGGCAAGTCCGCCTCCAGGTCGGTCCAGTAGGCCAGGGTGCGGTTGAGCCAGTCACGGTCGTTGCGCGCGGGGTAGTCGTCGCGGGCATGACAGCCGCGGCTCTCGGTGCGCATCTGGGCGCCGTAGGCCACGCAGATGGCCAGGCGCACCATGCCCGGCATCTTGAGCGCCAGGGCCAGCTCGGGGTTGGCCCCGATGCCGTTGGACTTGAGCCCGATCTTCAAAGCCTTGGCGTAGATCTCGCGCAGGGTGTCCACCGCGGCTTGCAGATCGTCGCCGTTGCGGAAGATGCCCACCTTGTCCATCATGACCTGCTGCATGGCGTCCTTGATGGCGTAGACGTTCTCATTGCCGTCCGCGCCGCGCACCAGGCGCTCGATGCGCTCGGCGTCGGCCGCCAGGGCCTGGGTGGCCAGCTCGGTCTTGAAGGTGACTTCGGCTCCCTTGAGGAACTCGGCCACCTTGATGCCCACGTGGCGGCCGGCCACGATGGTCTCGGCCAGGGAGTTGCCGCCCAGGCGGTTGAAGCCGTGCATGTCCCAGCAGGAGCTCTCGCCGGCCGAGAACAGGCCCTTGAGCCCGTAGGCCGCGCCGTCGCTGTTGGTGCGCACCCCGCCCATGGAGTAGTGCTGGGCCGGGCGCACCGGGATGAGCTGGGTGATGGGGTTGACCCCCAGGAAGTGGCGGCAGAGGTCGTATACCTCGCGCAGCTTGGTGGTGATGTGCTTCTCGCCCAGGTGGCGGATGTCCAGCCAGAGATGGTCGCCGTAGGGGGAGGGCACGCCCTTGCCCTGGGCGATGTGATACATCATCCAGCGGCTAACCACGTCGCGGGAGGCGAGCTCGGCCTTGGCCGGCTCGTACTTGTCCATGAAGCGCTTCTCGTCCACGTCCAACAAGGTGCCGCCGTCGCCCCGGCAACCCTCGGTCACCAGGATGTTGGTGGGCACCACGCCGGTAGGATGGAACTGCACCGCCTCGGGGTTGCCGAAGGGCACCAGGCCGGTGTCCAGGGCGATGATGTGGCCGCCGCCCTCGTTGATCACCGTGTTGGTGGTCTCGGAGTAGAGCCGGCCGTAGCCGCCGGTGGCGATGAGGGTGGCCTTGGCCAGGTAGACCCGGAGCTTGCCGGTCTTCAGGTCGCGGGCCACGCAGCCCATGCAGTTTTCGCCGTCGTGGATCAGGCTGATCGCCTCCACCCGGTCGTGCACGTGCACGCCCAAGGAGGTGATCTTATTGTCCAGGGTGTAGAGCAGGGTGTGGCCGGTGCCGTCGGCGGTGTAGCAGGTGCGCCATTTGGCGGTGCCGCCGAAGGCGCGGGCGGTGATCAGGCCGTGCTTCTCTTTCTTCTCCTCGGCCTCGAACTCCTCGCCGCCCTTCCAGTACTTGGCCTTGCCGGCCACCACGCGGTTCCAAGGCATGCCCCAGTGGGCCGCCTCGCGCACCGCGATGGGCGCGGTGTCGGCGAAGATGCGGGCGCATTCCTGGTCGCAGCCCCAGTCCGAGCCCTTCACCGTGTCGGCGAAGTGCACGTCCGGGCTGTCGCCCTCGCCCATGGCGCAGTTGCCCAGCGCCGCCTGCATGCCGCCCTCGGCCGCGCAGGAGTGGGAGCGCCGGGCGGGCACCAGGCTCAGGAGGATGGCGTCGAACCCGGCCGCGGCGGCCTCGATGGCCACGCGCTCGCCGGCCAGTCCGGCGCCCACGCAGAGAAGATCAGTGTAGAAAGTTTCGTGTTCCATGGTGTCTCCTCCCTAATTGCCCGCAATCGGCAGGGTCCACAGCCGAATGATGGTGATCAAGCCGATGAGGATAAACACCCCGGTCCAGATGTTCTCGAACCGGTGGAAGCCCTTGCGGGTGGCCCGCTTGATGAAGCCCCACTTCACCGCGATGCGGTAGAAGCCGATGCCCACGTGCAGCTCCACGCAGGGCAGCAGGATCAGGTAGAACACGCCCCAGAAGCCGCCCTGCACCCGCATGGCGCTCTTGGCCGCGGTGATGGGCAGGTTGGTCAGAACGGTCCAGATGTGGATGGAGCCCATGATCAGGATGATCATGGCGGTGACCGCCTGGACGACCCACAGCCAGGTGTCGGTGTGGTGCAGCATCCGGGCGTGGCGCCAGATGACGCCCTGGGCGTCGCTGGTGTAGGGGATCTTGCGGGCGGCCAGGATGAAGTGAATGATCATGGTGGCGCCGATGAGGGGCCCGCCCACCTGGGCCATGTAGGTGGCCTCGAAGAAATGGGCGATGGTGTTCATCACGTTGGCGCCCAGGTTCACGCTGGCCACCAGGACCATGTGGCTCCACATGAACAGGATCAGGCCGGCCCCGGTGAGCATCTGGATCCAATCCAGATAGGCGCTCGCCCGGCTGGGGGGTTTGACGAATATAGCGGTGTCTACGCTACTACTCATGATTGCTCTTGCCTCGCTTGATGTCCCGCTGCCCGGGGCAGCGGCGGTTATGGATTAGGAGCGCGCGTAAGTCAGGCGTCCCTGCTCATACAGGTCGCCGCCGTGCACGTCGTTGACTACGAAAAGGGGCATGTCTTCAACCACCAGGCGGCGCACCGCCTCGGGGCCCAGTTCGGGGTAGGCGATGACCTCGGCCTCCTTGATGCAGCGGGCCATGAGCGCGCCCGCCCCGCCGATGGCGGCCAAATACACCGCCTTGTGCTCCATCATGGCCTTTTTGACCTCGGTGTTGCGCTTGCCCTTGCCGATCATGGCCTTGAGCCCCTGCTTTATCAGGGTGGGGGCGTAGGCGTCCATGCGGTAGCTGGTGGTGGGGCCGGCCGCGCCGATGACCCGGCCGGGAGGGGCCGGGGAGGGGCCCACGTAGAAGATCATGGCGCCTTCCAGGGGGAAGGGCGGCTCCTGGCCCGCGGCCAGGGCATCCACGATGCGCTTGTGGGCCGCGTCGCGGCCGGTGTAGATGGTGCCGCTGACCAGCACCTTGTCGCCCGCGGCCAGGGAGCTCACGTCCTCGTCGGTGAGCGGCGGATTCAGCTTGATGAGCTCGCTCATAGCACGGCCTCCTTGTGGCGCGCGGCGTGACACTGGATGTTCACCGCCACCGGCAGGCTGGCGATGTGACAGGGCGCGATGTCCACAAAGACCTTGAGGCAGGTGGTGGCCCCGCCCAGGCCGGCCGGGCCGATGCCCAGGGTGTTCACGTCCTCCAGCAGCACCTGCTCCAGCTCGGCGGCCTCGGGGTCGGGGTTCACCGAATCCAGCTCGCGCAAAAGGGTGCGCTTGGCGCGCATGGCCGCGGTGTCGAAGGTGCCGCCCACGGCCACCCCCAGGATGATGGGGGGGCAGGGGTTGGGGCCGGCGGCCTCCACGGTCTCCATGACCGCTTTCTTTACGCCGGCCAGGCCCACCGCCGGGGTGAGCAAAAACACCTTGGACATGTTCTCGCTGCCCCCGCCCTTGGGCACCACCCACAGGTGCACCTTGTCGCCGGGCACGATGCGGGTGTGCACGATGGCCGGGGTGTTGTCGCCGGTGTTGGCCCGGGTGAAGGGGTGACAGGAACTCTTGCGAAGATAGTTTTCCTCATAGCCGCGCCGGACGCCGTCGTTCACCGCTTCGGTGAGGTCGCCCCCCACCAGGTGAACGTCCTGTCCGACATCCACGAAGATCACGGCCAGGCCGCAGTCTTGGCAGATGGGCATCTTCTCCGCGGCGGCTATGTCCGCGTTTTCCAAAAGGCGGCCCAGGACCTCCCGGCCCACCGCCGACGGCTCGTCGGTCTGGGCCCGGGTGAACGCCTGGCGCACGTCCTCGGGTAGGTATAGGTTGGCCTCGCCGCAAAGGCGGGCCACGGCGTCGGCAACTGCCGACACCTCAACGGTGCGTGGACTTGCCAATTTATTCTCCCGTTTTTCTGGCGGACGGGGCCCGCAGATTTCTGGCGGACAGGGCCCGCAAAACCTCAATTGCACTACAATTAGTATCTATCCGCCCCTCCAGTGTCAACCCCGTGCCCGAGCTTGTGAGCAAAATTCATTCAGGGGACGCCGGAGGGCGGCAACAGCTTAGAATCGATCGTATAATCGGCGCAAGAAAGCGGGGGGGAATCCGAGGTAAAAGGCTCCCACCACCAGCGAGTTCAGCCCGGTGGTGGCGATGGCCCCGCGGCGCTGCCAGCGCCGGGCCGAGGTGATGACCGGGGCCGGGGAAAGCGCCACCCGGCCCAGGGGCCGCAGGCGGCGGATCATCTCGCAGTCTTCCATGATGGGCAGCTCCGGGAAACCGCCCGCCCACCGGAACACGCGGCGGGTGAGGAACAGGCCCTGGTCGCCGTAGGGCATGCCCGCCAGGCGGCAGCGGGCGGCCACGCTCAGCTCGATGAACCTGAGCCCGGCCGGGCGGTGGTCCAGGCGAAAGCGAAAGGCCCCGGCCGCCACTCCGGGCAGGCCCAGGACGCGGCGCACCTCGTGTTGCCAGCCGGGCGGCAGAATGCTGTCCGCGTGCAGGAACAACAGTATCTCGCCGCCGGCCGCGATCGCCCCGGCGTTCATCTGGGCGGCCCGTCCCTTGGCCGCGCGGATCACCCGCGCCCCGGCCGCGCGGGCCCGCTGGGCCGTGTCGTCGCGGCTGCCCCCGTCCACCACCAAGACCTCCGCTCCCGGCGCGCTCCGGGCCGAGGCCACCGCCGCGCCCACGGCGTCCTGCTCATTCCAGGCCGGGATGATTACGCTTATGCCCCCGGCGAGGGGGCCGGGGTTTGGGAGTGCGCGGAGCGTGGGAATCTCCTCGATTGCCGGGCGGCGGCTCAGGAGCCTCGGGTCTCTTCGCCCAGCATCACCGGCTGGATGGTGTTGTGCAGGCCCACCTGGAAGCCGAAGAGCACCGGGTGCTCTCCCTTGAGATGCTCCAGATAAGCCAGCCACAAGCTGGCCAGCCTGGTCAGGGCCTTGCCCGCGTCCGAGGCCAGGTGCGCCGCAGCGCTATCGGGCAGGGCGTCCACCGGCCCCCGGAAGTGGGTCTCTTCGATGAGATGGAACAGGGCCAGCAGGCAGCGGTACAGGCTTTCGAATTCCAGCATCAGCGGGTTGCGGGTCATGGAGATGATGTCGCTCTCCCGGTCGGCCAGCATGTCCAACAGGTTGGCCAGCTCCTCGCGGTCAGGCCGCATCTCCAGCTTTAGGTGGGCCACATCCCGGCGGGCGTGGCGGAAGTGGCTCGCCTTCCAGCTCTTGTCCACCAGCAGGCCTTCCTCCAGTTCCTCGCGGTTCTCCACCAGGGTGAGCATGTTGAGCATGATGTCCAGGCCCATCTGGCGGAAGAAGATGCCCAAAAACATGTTCAGCCGCTTGCGGCGCTCGATCTTTTCGCGGGCCTGAATAAGTTCGTCCAGGATCAGGCCCAGGACCAGGGCGTGGATGGGCAGGAACGAAAGGTGCAGGTAGAAGTACTTGGAGATGTAGGTCAGATCGCCGGTGATGCCCCACCAGCCCAGGTAGAAGATGGCCGAGATGGCCAGCAGGCCCAAGGCGATGGTGCCCCTGTTGAAAAACTTCTTGTCCATCGCCATATAAGGCAAGGCTGCGCTCCTTGAAGGGCCGGGCCGCGCGGGGCGTTCCGGAAAATAATTCTCGATTGCTCCATGCTAACCCAAACGGCCCCCCGCGCCAAGGGGCCCCTGGCCGCCCGGCCCAGCCAAGGCTTGGGCAAGGAGGCCGGGGTCATATAGAATGTGCCCATGACCAAGGGAGGCGCCGTGCTTTTGGAAGTGTGCGAAATATTCCTCAGCCTGCAAGGCGAGTCCAGCTTCATGGGCCTGCCCTGCGTGTTCGTGCGCCTGTCCGGCTGCCCCCTAAGCTGCGCCTGGTGCGATACCGCCTATGCCAAGGCCCCGGGCGAGATGATGCCCCTGCCCGAGATCGCGGAAAAGGTGGGCCAGTACGGCGTGGGTCTGGTGGAGCTCACCGGCGGCGAGCCCCTGGTGCAGCTGGCCGCCCCAGAGCTCATGGCCATGCTCAGCGCCGAGGGCTACACCGTACTCTTGGAAACCAGCGGGGCGATCAGCATCGCCCCGGTGCCCGAAGCGGTGCATCTGATCATGGACCTAAAGTGCCCCTCGTCGGGCATGCACGAAAAAATGCACTGGCCCAACCTGGACATGCTTCGGGAGCACCACCAGGTCAAGTTCGTGCTGGCCGACCGCGCGGACTACGAATACGCCAAGGGGCTCATGGAGCGTTACCACCTCCCCGAGCGGGCCCAGGTGCTGCTCTCCTGCGTGCACGGCGCGGTGGAACCGGCCCATGTGGCCGAGTGGATGCTGGCCGACCGCCTGGAGGCGCGCTTCCAGCTGCCCCTGCACAAGCAGCTGTGGCCGGGCCGCGATCGCGGGGTCTAGGAGAAAGAGAAAAGATAAAGAGAGAAGAGGTTGGGAATAGGGGGCGGGGGAGGGGGCCCTGCTCATGCGCGGCGGCGGGGTGTCGGTGGGGCGTCCGACTGGAACCGGCCCTGACGCCTCCTTAACGGCGCACCAGCTATAACGCGGGCCCCACGTGACCCCGCCTCTACAGCGGGCCCGCCGGGATTAGCCCGGCGCATAGCATTGCACCGAGCCTTCTTCCCTTCCTAACAACTCTTTTCTTTCCCTGCCCCACAAGCAAGCGCCCCGCCGTTTTCCGGCGAGGCGCTGTTCTTATATAGATGTTCGCGGCTACTTCTTCTGGCGCAGCTCCAGCCAGTCGTGCATCTGCTGCACCGTATTGCCCAGCTCCCAGCGCCCCTGGTCGAACACCCCCATGTCCGCGCCCATCATGGCCGAGGCGAAGCGGGTGGAGTTGGCGTAGAAGAGCCATTGCTGGGTCCACACCCGCTCGATGTATTCGTCGAACGGGCTCTGCCCCTGGGCCAGGCCCTTGGCCAGGCCCTGGTCCCAGGCGGCCAGCATCAGGCGCGTGGCGGCCAGGACCATGGCGTCCGCGTCCTTGGTGCTCTGCTCCAGGCGGGCGAACTGCCCCTGCACCCAGCCCTTGGAGTGACAGGCGCCGCACACCTTGGCCATGCGCGCCTTGCGCTCGGCCTGCTCGCCCGGCCCGATGAGGAACTTGGCCGCCGGCTGCCCGCTCAGGGTGGTGGCCAGGCTCAGGCCGTCGGCGTTTTTTATCTTCCAGGTCTCGGGCTCCTTGGGCATGGGGTGGGAGGAGATCAGCCCCAGCAGGCGCACCCAGATGCGGTCGGTCATCTGGTGGCTGCGCGCGGCTATCTGGTTGCCCGCCGCGTCCACCAGCAGGCTGGCGTGGCAGGCGGCGCAGGTGGGCGCGGTGAAGTCCTTGCCCGGCGTCCAGGGCACCTTGGCCATGTCCCACTGCTTGTGCATGGCGTAGAAGATGTTGCCGTGCTTGGAGACCTGATAGACCTTGTACACCGGCACGTCCGGCCCCTTATGGCACTCGGAGCAGGTGTAGGGCGAGCGGGCCATCTCTATGGCGAACTGGTGCCGGGTGTGGCAGGCGCTGCACGAGCCCAGGCTGTTGTCCGGGTTCTTGCGCCCCACCCCCCGGTTGGGCCAACCGCTCAGCTTGGGGAAGCTCATCTCGCCGAAGTTGGGGTCATCGCGCTTTACCATGCCCAGCACCTTCACTTCGGTGCCGTGGCAATAGAGACAGGACTCGGCCTCCGTGGCCGGGTGGGGCTGGGCCGTGGCCACCTTGATCCCGGTCACGCTCATCACCCCGTTCACCTGGTTGGCCAGGTTCATGTACACCGGGTTGTTGAGCAGGTTGCCCCGGGCGTGGGCCATGAGATTTTTGTTGTATTGCTGCTCTTCAATGGGGTGGCAGGTGGCGCAGTCCTTGGGCGAGACCACCACGTGCACCTTGGCGTCGCCGTGGTCAAAGGTGTCGGCGTGGGTCTTGGGGTTCAGGGTGTGGCACTCGGCGCAGCCCACAGCCACGTTCATCAGCGCGGCCGGGACCTTCTTGGCCGACACCCGCCGGGCCGCCTCTGGCTCCTTGAGGGCCTGGGCCACCGTCTTTTGGGCCATGCGCCCCCGCCGCCAGTCGGCCACGATGGCCGGGGTGGCGTCGGCGTGGCAGTCCAGGCAGGCCTGGGTGGCCTCGCTGATGGGGGCGTCGGCCCCCAGGGCCGGGACGGCCAGGAAAGAGGCGAGGCACAGGCAGGCCAGCAAACAGAACAGGGGACGCATGGCGGCTCCTAGGGGGCTAGATGGTCAGCCAGATGGGCGGGGTGAATACCCGGGCGGCCAGCTCGTTGTCCAGCATGAGGATGGTGCCGGGGTTGTCCGCCGCGTGCTTCATCTTGCCCACCATGTCCGCGGCCGAGGACTCCTCCTCCACCTGCTCGTCGATGAACCACTTCAAGAAGCTCACCGTGGCGTGGTCCTTGATCTCCATGGCCAGGTCCATGAGCCCGTTGATCAGGCCGGTCACCTTGGCCTCGTGGGCGGCCACGGCCGAGAACACGGCCAGGGGGCTGTCCCACTCGGTGGGCGGGCCGTCGATGGCGCTCAAGGTCACCCGGCCGCCGCGCTCGTTCACGTACTTGTAGAACTTGAAAACGTGGGTCCACTCCTCCTGGGACTGCACCCGCATCCAGTGGGACATGCCCGGCAGCTGCTGAGCGTCGAACCAGGTGGCCATGGACATGTACAGATAGGCCGAGTAGATCTCAGCGTTGATCTGGCCGTTGATGGCGGCCTCCATTTTTTGGTCGAGCATAACCGGCTCCCGGATGGTGGTTGATTGGGCGGGGCGCTCCCCCAAAGGAGAACGCTTATCTAAAAACTACCTATTTCGCCTGTCCGGCACAAGCGGAGATAATTCACAAAAAACCCGCCGCCCCGGCGAAGCGGGACGGCGGGCGGTCGCTTGCGGTTTGCTGGGCCCTAGTTGATGGTCACCGTGGCCTTCATGGCCCGCTTGGGGTTCTTCTCGGCCGCCTTGAGTATCTCGTCCACCTTGGCCTGGGGCAGCCAGTGCACCTTGCCGTCGGCCAGGTCGTAGAGGGCGCCCTTCACCAACACCTTCTTGGCCGCCGCCATCTCGCGGGTGGCCGCGCTGTTCACGAACAAGTCGCTAATGGCCTGGTACACGTTCTGCTCGATGGCAAAGGGCACCACCTCCGCTCCCTTAGCCTGGGGGTGGGCCTTCATGGCCGCGGCCACCGCCGGGAAGATGGGCTTGACCAGGGGCGGGATGTTGCTTTCCAGGGTCATTTTCTGGCCCTGGGAGGCGGCGGTCACTGCGGCCACCGCGCCGCAGCGGGTGTGGCCCAGGACCACCAGCACCGGGGTGTACACGTGGGCCAGGCCGTACTCGATGGTGCCGATCTCATCGGTCTGGGCCACGTTGCCCGCCACGCGGATCACGAACAGGTCCATGATGCCCGCGTCGAAGATCATCTCCACCGGCACCCGCGAGTCCGAGCAGCTCAGGATGGTGGCGTAGGCGTGCTCGCCCTGGTTGCCAACGTTGGCCAGCTGGATTCGGGCCGCGTCCTGGTGCTTGCGCAGGGGCTTGCCGTCGATGAAGCGCGCGTTGCCGTCCTTGAGCATTTGCAGGGCTTTTTCCGGCGAGGGTTTGACGTACTTGCCAGCGGCCAGGGCCGGGGACAGGCAGGTCAAGCCGAACAGGGCGCTCAGTGCCAAGACGGCCCAAGTCTTTTTAGGCATTTCCAAATTCCTTTATGTATAGCGGGCCTCGCCGCTGGGTGGGGTTGCCCCGGTGCCGAACCGGCTGGGGCCTATACTTAATTGTAAGCCCTCGCTCCGGCCGAAGTACGCATGAATCATAAAAAAACCCGCCGCCCCGGGGTGCGGGGCGGCGGGTGAATGGGCTGGTTTCAGCGGGGGCCGCTTACTTGGCCAAGAGCTCCTTCTTGCACTTGGCCAGGGCCTCGTCTTCGGCCTTGACCTGCTCCAGGGTCTTGGGCTCCATGGCCGCGGGCCGGGGAGCCACCCCGTGCTTGATCTTAACGAACTCGGTGCCGGTCTGGTCGTAGATGGCCGCGGTCATCACGTCGAACTTGTCGGTGTCGGGGATATCGGCCACGCGGGCCTTGGCCGCTTCCATCTCCGGCTCCAGGATGTCGGCCGGGCGGGCGTCAAAGGGCTCCTTGCCATACTTGTAGCCCTTGAGAATCTTGGCCCGCAGCTCGGGGTCCACCTTAGTGGGGGTCTTGCCGTAGAGGCCGTAGGCCAGGCCCTTGGTCTCGTTGGTCACCATCTTGTACTTGCCGAACAACACGTTCAACACCGCCTGCACGCCCACGATCTGGCTGGTGGGGGTGACCAGGGGAGGGGTGCCCAGCTCGTGGCGGGTGTTGGCCACTTCCGCGTACACCTCGTCCAGGCGGTCCAGGGCGTTGGCGTCCCTGAGCTGGCTTTGCAGGTTGGAGATCATGCCGCCGGGCACCTGGTGCACCAGCACGTTGGTGTCGATGGGGGCCATCTTGTTGGGCATCCAGTAGTCGCGGTACTTGGGCGCCACCTTCTCCAGCTCCTGGGCCGCCTTGAGCAGCAGGTCCAGGTTCAGGCCGGGATCGCGCGGGGTGCCTTCCAGGGCCACCATGATCGGCTCCACCGCCGGGTGGCTGGTGCGCAGGGCAAAGGGCGCGATGCAGGTGTCGATGATGTCCACGCCCGCCTCGGCCGCCTTGAGCATGGCCATGCAGGCCATGCCGCTGGTGTAGTGGCTGTGCAGGTGGATGGGGGTCTTGGTGGCCTTCTTGAGGGCGCTGACCAGCTTGAAGGCGTCGTAGGGCGCGATGATGCCGGCCATGTCCTTGATGCAGATGCTGTCCGCGCCCATGTCGTCGAGCTGCCTGGCCTTGTCCAGGTAATACTCCAGGTTGAACACCGGACCGCCCATCTTGCGCTCGGTCAGAGTGTAGCAGATGGTGCCCTGGAAGTGCTCGCCGTTGGCCTTGACGCGCTCCACCACCGTCTCGAAGTTGCGGTAGTCATTGAGCGCGTCGAACACGCGGAACACGTTGATGCCCGCCTCGCAGGACAGGTCCACGAATTCGCGGGCCACGTCGTCGGCGTAGTTGCGGTAGCCCACCAGGTTCTGGCCCCGGAGCAGCATGGAGAAGGGGGTCTTGGGGGCATACTTGCGCAGGGTGCGGGGGCGCTCCCAGGGGTCCTCGCCCAAGAAGCGGCTCATGGCGTCGAAGGTGGCCCCGCCCCATACCTCCATGGCCCAGAACCCGGCGTCGTCCATCAGCTCGATGGCCGGAATCATGTCCTCGGTGCGCATCCGGGTCGCGAACAGGCTCTGGGTGCCGTCGCGCAGGGTGAGGTCCTGAACCTTCAGCGGTGTGGGGTTGCCGCCCCAATCAAAATCCTGCGTCATGCTTATCCCCTCCTTTTTGCCCCGGCGGCAAGCCGGAGATCTAAATTGCATTGCTTGATTTATTGCCCGGAGAGCCGGACTCGCTCGATCCGTTTCTGCCGGATGGAACTCTTAACTTTAAAGGCGACCCGGGGTTCAGTCAAGAGACGCCCGAATGGCGGCCCTCTTGTTAATGCCGCTGCGCGGTGCTATGGTTTATTCGCCCCTATCAACCGGATGAGGGGTTTTATTTTTTTTCAAGGGATGGCAATGGCCAAGGCACCCGCGAAAAACGGCGGCAAGACCCGCCGGCCGGGCGAGATGGTAAAGCGCCTGCTGGGGCGTTTCGGGCCCGAGGACCGCGTGCTAATCGTGATCGCGGCCGACCCCGACGCCCTGGCCTCGGCCCTGGCCTTCAAGCGCCTGTTGTGGCGTAAAGCGGCCAACGTGACCATTGCCAACGTGAACACCATCACCCGGCCCGACAACCTGGCCATGGTGCGCCTGCTCTCCATCCCCCTGGTGTCCTTGTCGGAGGTGGACCCCGCCGCCTTCAGCAAGAAGGTGATGCTCGACAGCCAGCCTCACCACCACGAGGCCTTCAAGGAGCTCAAACTGGACGTGATCATCGATCACCATCCCTTGGGCGACGCCTCCAGCGCGGCGGGCTTCGTGGACATACGCCCCCGCTACGGGGCCACCTCCAGCATGATGACCGAGTATCTCCGGGGCGCGCGCATCAAGCCCTCCAGCCGCCTGGCCACCGCGCTCACCTACGGCATCAAGACCGACACTGCCAGCTTTGGCCGCCCCTCCCTCTTGGAGGACGTGCAGGCCTTCCAATATCTGTTCCCCAAGTCCAACGGCTCGGTGCTGCGCAAGATCGAGTTCAGCGAGATGCGCCTGAAGGACCTGGCCCTGTTGCACCTGGCCCTGGACCGCTTCGTGGTGCGCAAGCACTCCATGTACGTGCACCTGGGCGACGTATCCTCGCCGGACAACCTGGTGCAGATCGCCGACTTCTTCCTTCGGGTGGACTCGGTGGACACCTGCGCGGTGAGCGGGGTGCACCAGGACAAGCTGGTGGTGATCATGCGCAGCGCGGCCTACCGCACCAACGTGGGCACCATCGCCGAGGCGGCCTTTGGCGACGTGGGCCCGGCCGGCGGCCACAAGGCCATGGCCCGGGCCGAGATACCCATCGCGGCGATCAGGAAATCGTGCAAGGAAGCCACCGACGAGTCCATGGCCCGCTTTGTCATGCGCCGCCTGGCCAAGGCGGCCAACCCTAAGAAAAAAGACTAGGCCCCGCGTCCCCTCTACAAATAAACCTCTTTAACCGAACGGTTAGTTGGTAAAGTTAAAGTTAATTATAGGTGGCTGGGTGCCTTCCCAGCCCTGCCTCTGAACCCGGCCGGGCGGCGAGCCCGGTGGTATAATCCACATCACCGGAGCGCGCTCATGCCGCGCTAATCGCAACCCTTGGCAACGGGTCGACATGCTCCGCATCATCACAAGTATGCTCGGGGTGCTGGGGCTCAGCGTGATCATCACCGAGTCGCTAAACCACTTCCATCTTTTCGGCTTTCCCCTGAAGATTCCCTACCTGGCCGTTCCCGGCTTGCTCATCTACCTCTGGTACGAGTTCAGCGAGAACATCCTGCCCGGATGGATGGAGCGGCGGCCCGGGTCCGTGCCCAAACTGGCCCGGATGATCCAGGCCAACCGGATCGTCATCTTTCTTTTGTTCATCGGCTTGGCGGTGCTCCTGCCCCTGCTCTGGTGGGGGGTGATAAGGAAAATGGCCGCCATGGCCAACCAGGGTAAGGTGGTCTATTAGTCCCCTAAATGCGTAAGCGCCGCCCGCCCGGAGGCGAAAGCGGCGCTCGTGGCACGAATATGTGTGTTGGGCCCTAGAACTCGATCAGGGCGCTGCCCCAGGTGAGCCCGCCGCCGAAAACGGTGATCACCGCCCGGTCGCCGGGTTTGATGCGGCCGCTGGACACGGCCTCGGCCAGGGCGATGGCGCTGGAGGCCGAGGAAATGTTGCCGTAGCGGTCCACCGTGATCACGAAGCGCTCGAAGTCCACGTCCAAACGCTTGGCCACGGCCTGGAGCATACGCAGGTTGGCCTGGTGGGGGATGAAGTGGTCCACGTCGTCCAGGGTCAGGCCGTGGCGCTCCAGCATGATGGTCGCCGACTCGGCGAAGTACTTCACCGCCACCCGCACCGAGGCCGAGGCCTCGATCATCTTCAGGGTGTGCAGCTTGGCGTCCACTGATTCGTAGGTAATGGGCGTGGTCTTGGAACCGCCGCCGGGCATGAGCAGGTTCTGACCGTTGGCCCCGTCGGTGCCCAGGTAGGTGTCCACCAGGCGGGGCCTGGCCGTGTCGTCGGCCGCGGTGAGCACCGCCGCGCCGGCCCCGTCGCCCCACAGGATGCAGTTGGAGCGGTCGGTCCAGTCCTGCACCCGGCTCATGACCTCGCTGGCCACCACCAAAACCGTCTTGGCCATGCCGCACTGAATGTAGCGGGAGGCCACGTCCAGGCCAAAGACAAATCCGCTGCACGCGGCGGTCACGTCGAAGCTGATCGCCTGGGGCGCGTCCATCTTGGCCTGTAGCCAGTTGGCCGCCGAGGGGCAGTGGGTGTCCGGGGTGATGGTGGCCATGATGATGTAGTCCAGGTCCGCGTCGCTCACCCCGGCCATCTCCATGGCCTGGCGGGCGGCGGGCAGGGCCAGGTCGCTGGCCGCCTGGTCAGGGGCGGCCACGCGGCGCTCGCTCACGCCGGTGCGCTTCACGATCCAGTCGTGGGTGGTGTCCAGGGTCTGTTCAAGGTCGTAGTTGGTCAGAACTTTTTCGGGCAGATAACAACCGGTGCCCGCGAGACGGATGGGGACCATCGGACTCTCCGCGACTGTGCGCCAGCGGGCCGCGCTCCCCGCTTTTGGGGAGCGCGGCCCGTTGTAGGTTTATGGATTACTTCTTTTTCTTGGCGGCCTTCTTCTTGGCCGGGGCCTTCTTCTTCTTGGGGGCCTCGTGGGCCAGGGCGGCCTGAGCGGCGGCCAGGCGGGCGATGGGCACCCGGTAAGGCGAGCAGCTCACGTAGTCCAGACCCACCCGGTGGCAGAAGTCCACGCTTTCGGGGTCGCCGCCGTGCTCACCGCAGATGCCGCACTTCATGCCGGGACGGGTGGAACGGCCCTTCTCGACACCCATGGCCACCAGCTGGCCCACGCCCTCTTCGTCGATGGTGACGAAGGGATCCTTGGGCAGGATGTCCTCGGCCACGTAGGAGGCCAGAAGGGCGCCCGTGTCGTCGCGCGACATGCCGAAGGTGGTCTGGGTCAGGTCGTTGGTGCCGAAGGAGAAGAACTGGGCCTCCTCGGCGATCTGGTCGGCGGTCAGAGAGGCGCGGGGCAGCTCAATCATGGTGCCCACCATGTAGTTGATCTTCACGCCCTGCTTGCCCATGACCTCCTTGGCCACGTCTTCCACGATGGCGCGCTGCAGCTTCAGCTCGTTCACATGACCCACCAGGGGGATCATGATCTCGGGCAGGACGCGCTTGCCTTCGCGGGCCACCTGGCAAGCGGCCTCGAAGATGGCCCGGGCCTGCATCTCGGTGATCTCGGGGTAGCTGATGCCCAGGCGGCAGCCGCGGGTGCCCAGCATGGGGTTGAACTCGGCCAGCGAGGCGATCTTCTGCTTGAGCTGGGCGGGCTTCACGCCCATTTCCTTGGCCAGCTCGTTGATCTCCTTGGTGTCCTTGATGTCGGGCAGGAACTCATGCAGGGGCGGGTCCAGGGTGCGGATGGTCACGGGCAGGCCGGCCATGGCCCGGAAGATGCCCACGAAGTCCTCGCGCTGCATGGGGAGGATCTTGCCCAGGGCCTTCTTGCGGCCCTCCAAGTCCTCGGACAGGATCATCTGGCGCACCGCGCTGATGCGCTCGCCCTCGAAGAACATGTGCTCGGTGCGGCACAGACCGATGCCCTGGGCGCCGAAGGCGCGGGCCACGCCCGCGTCGTGCGGGGTGTCGGCGTTGGTGCGGACCTTGAGCACCCGGATCTCGTCGGCCCACTTCATGAAGGTGCCGAAATCACCGGTCAGCTTGGGCTCCACCTTGGCCACCTGGCCCTTGTAGACCTCGCCCTTGGTGCCGTCCATGGAGATCCATTCGCCTTCCTTGATCACCACTTTACCGGCGGTGAAGCGGCTCTTCTTGTAGTCGACGCTGATCTCGGAGACGCCGGCCACGCAGCACTTGCCCATGCCGCGGGCGACCACCGCCGCGTGGCTGGTCATACCGCCGCGGCTGGTCAGGATGCCCTCGGCCACGTTCATGCCGCGGATGTCGTCCGGGCTGGTCTCCACGCGAACCAGGATGACCTTCTTGCCCTCGTTGGCCCATTCCTCGGCCTCTTCGGCGGAGAAGACCACCTGGCCCACGGCGGCGCCGGGGCTGGCGGGCAGACCCTTGGCGATCTTGGTCTTGGCGGCCTTGGGGTCCAGGGTGGGGTGCAGAAGCTGGTCGAGCTGCTCGGGGCTCACCCGCTGCACGGCCTCGGCCTTGGAGATGCGGCGCTCCTTGACCATGTCCACCGCGATCTTCACGGCGGCGGCCGCCGTGCGCTTGCCGGTGCGGGTCTGGAGCATCCAGAGCTTGCCTTGCTGGATGGTGAACTCGATGTCCTGCATATCGCGGTAGTGCTTCTCAAGCTTGTTGCGGATGCCGGCCAACTGCTTGTAAAGCTTGGGCATCTCGTCCTCAAGGGTGTTCATGCCCTTGGGGACCTTCTTGGCCCGGTTGATGGGCTGCGGGGTGCGGATGCCCGCCACCACGTCCTCGCCCTGGGCGTTGGTCAGGTACTCGCCGTAGAAGTAGTTCTCGCCGGTGGCGGGGTCGCGGGTGAAGGCCACGCCGGTGGCGGAGTCGTCACCCATGTTGCCGAAGACCATGGCCTGCACGTTGACCGCGGTGCCCCAGCTCTCGGGGATGCCGTGAATCTGGCGGTAGCTGATGGCCCGGGGGATGTTCCAGGACTCGAACACCGCGCTGATGCCGCCCCAGAGCTGATCCATGGGCTCCTCGGGGAAGGGCACGCCCAGGCGCTTCTTGATCAGGGCCTTGAACTCGCCCACCAGCTCCTTCAAGTCCTCGGCGGTGAGGTCGATGTCCAGGGTGATGCCCCGCTTCTTCTTCTTCTTGTCCAGGATCTCCTCAAAGGGATCGTGATCCTTCTCGGTCGCCGGACGCACGCCCATGACCACGTCGCCGTACATGTTGACGAAGCGGCGATAGGCGTCGTAGGCGAAACGCTCGTTGCCGGTCTTCTCGATCAGGCCCTGGATGGTGGTGTCGTTCAGGCCGATATTGAGCACGGTGTCCATCATGCCGGGCATGGACACGCGGGCGCCGGAGCGCACCGAAACCAGCAGGGGGTTCTTGGCGTCGCCGAACTTGGCGCCCATGGACTTTTCGACTTTTTTGAGAGCGGCGGCCACGTCCTTCTTGAGGCCCAGGGGATATTTCTGGCCCTTGTCATAGAAGTAGGTGCACACCTCGGTGGTGATGGTGAAGCCGGCAGGGACCGGAATGCCCAGATTGGTCATCTCGGCAATGTTGGCGCCTTTGCCGCCGAGCAGATTTTTCATGTCGGCTGAACCGTCGGCTTTGCCATCTCCGAAGAAGTAAACGTATTGTTTCTTTGCCACGGTAGTCCTCCTAGGACACTAATAACACTAAAAGAAAGCCCACAGGGCCCGGCGAGGCCCTTTGAGAATTACGCCGGTTGCGGGCGGCTACAGACACAAGATCGTTGCATAATAACACAGGCCCCAGGACCCCCACCAGGGAGCCGGGGATTAGTTCTCCAAGTGCGGTTCCAACAGCGGCGCGACCCAGGAGGGCAGGGGCTTCACCCTGCCGGTTTGGTCCACGCAGCCGTGCACCGTGAAGCCGGACACCAGCAAGGTTTCCTCGGCACCTTCTTGGTCCGCCTTGCCCAATATCCGGTAATCGAAGCGCAGGGAGGCCCGCTTGATCCAAGCCACCTCGGCTTCGACAAAAATTAGCTGATCATAAATTGCCGAGTGGTGATAACGCAAGTGGGCTTCGGTGACCGCCAGGTGCAAACCCTCGGCGGCCAGATCGGTGTAGGGGCGCCCGGTGGAGCGCATCAGCTCGGCGCGGCCCAGCTCGAAAAAACGCAGATAATTGCCGTAGTACACCACGTTCATGGCGTCCACGTCGCCGAATAGGGGCCGCGCGGCCACGCGGTGCATTAGAAGCCCTCCACCAGCCGTTCCACCAAGCGGTGAGCCTGGCTCTCCAGCTCGCCCCGGGCCGCGTCGGCCTCGTTGTAGGCCTGGCCGGCGGCGCGGAGATTCTCGGAATCGTAGAGCACGTAGGGCACCGCCTGGGTGCCGTGGGTGCGGGTGGCCAGCGGGGTGTAGTGGTCCGTGGCCAGGAGCACCCGGTGCGGGCCCATCTCGGCGATACCCGCCATGAGCGGGCCCACCACCTGGGCGTCGAAGGCCTCGATGGCCTCCATCTTCTGCTCCAGCTTGCCGCCGTGGCTGGCCTCGTCCGGGGCCTCCACGTGCACGTAGGCTAGATCGCCGTTGACCAGGCCCTTGAGCGCGGCCTCGACCTTGCCGGCGTAATTGGTGTCCAGCCAGCCGGTGGCCCCGGGCACCTCCACCACGCTCAGCCCGGCCAAAACGCCCAGGCCCTTGATAAGGTCCACCGCGCTGATAACCACCCCGCCCAGGCCGAAACGCTGGCCATAGGTGGGGAAGCTGGGCTTGGTGCCCTGGCCCCACAGCCAGATGCTGTTGGCCGGCACCAGCCCCTGGGCCGCGCGCTCGGCGTTGGCCGGGTGGCTCTCCAGGATGGGCCAGGAGGCGCGGGTCAGCTCGGTGACCAGCTCCAGGCCGCCGGTGCCGCCCAGCACGTCGTCCACCGACTGGCCGGAGCGGTCGTGGGGGGGCACCGTGGCCGCGCCCAGGGGGCCGTCCTGCCACACCAGCAGGTGGCGGTAGCTCACGCCGGGGTGGAAGGTAAGGCCCTCGCGGCCCAGCTCGCGCTGCAAGGACTCGATGAGCCGGGCGGCGGTGGCGCTGTCGATGTGCCCGGCCGAATACTCGGCCATCACGATTTGCCCGCCTTGCCGTTCCAGGTTAACCAGGTTGCAGCGGAAGGCGATCTCGCCCGGCCCCAGGTCCACGCCCATGGCCGCCGCCTCGATGGGCGAGCGGCCGGTGTGGTACACCGCCGGGTCATAGCCCAGCAGGGACATGTTGGCCGTGTCGCTGCCCGGCTCCTTGCCGGTGGGGATGGTCTGGGCCCGGCCCAGGAGCCCCTGGGCGGCCAGGCGGTCCATGTTGGGTGTGTGGGCCGCCTGTAAAGGCGTGCGGCCCTCCAGCGCGGCCAGGGGCTCGTCGCCCATGCCGTCGCCCACCAGGATCAGATACTTCATATGCCTTGTCCGTGCCCGGCTCAGGCCACCCGGATAACCACGGTGGGCTCGGCGATGACCGGCAGGGCGTCGATCTGTTTGAGGGCGCGGCGCAGGGAGGCCTCGCGGGCGTGATGGGTGAGCATCACGATGGGCACCGCTCCCTGGTCCTGGCGGCCCTTTTGGGTCACTTTCTCGATGCTGATGCCGTACTCGCCCAGCTCGCGGGCGATGGCCGCCAGCACGCCGGGTTGGTCCTTGGCCGCGAAGCGGCAGTAGTACTGGGTCTCCACCTCGTCCAGGGGAGCCAGCTCCAGGCGGCGGCCTCCGTCGGCCACGGTGCCCAGGGGCGGCACCCGGCCGGGCACCCCGGCCACGATGTCGCGGGCCAGCTCCAGCACGTCGCCCACCACCGCCGAGGCGGTGGGGCGGCGGCCGGCCCCCTTGCCGTACAAGAGCACCGGGCCCACCCAGTCGCCGTCGATGTGCAGGGCGTTGAACACCCCGTCCACCGAGGCCAGGGGATGGTCATAAGGCACCAGGGCCGGGTGCACCCGCGCCTCCACCTGCTCGTTTTGGTTATTGAGCACCGCCAGGAGTTTGATCTTGAAGCCGAACTCCCCGGCGTACTCGATGTCCAGAGGGGTGATGTGGGTGATGCCCTCGGTGGGCACCGCCTCCAGGCGGGGCTGGGCCCCGGTCACCAGGGCGGCCACGATGGCCAGCTTGTGGGCGGTGTCGGTGCCCTCGATGTCAAAGGTGGGGTCCGCCTCGGCATAGCCCTTGGCCTGAGCCTCGGCCAGCACCTTGTCGAATGGCTCCCCGGCCGCGGTCATGCGGCTGAGGATGAAGTTGCAGGTGCCGTTCAGGATGCCCAGGCAGGAGTTGACGTGGTTGGCCGCCAGGCTGTCGCGTAGCGGCCGCACCAGGGGGATGCCCCCGCCCACCGAGGCCTCGAAGGATATGCCCACGCCATGGCGCCGCGCCGCTTGGAACAGCTCCACCCCGTGGTTGGCCAAAAGGGCCTTGTTGGCCGTGGCCACGGCCTTGCCGTGGTTCAGGGCGGCCAGCACCAGGCCGCGGGCCGGCTCCAGGCCGCCGATGGTCTCCACCACCAGGTCGATGGTGGGGTCTTCCACCACCTGCCAGGCGTCGTCCACGAACACCGAATCGTCCAGGCCCAGCTCCCGGGCCCGGGCGGGCTCCAGGTCCGCCGCCTTGGCCAAGACCAGCTCGGCCCCCAAATAGGCCGAGAGCCGGTCTTTTTTGTCCAGGAGCAGACGGGCCACGCCGCCGCCCACGATGCCCAGGCCCAGCAGGCCCACTCTTACGCTATTACGGGCCATTGCAAGCCTCACTCGCTAGCCTGGAAGAACCTCCGCAGCCCCCTGATGGCCTGGTTGATGCGCTGCTCGTTCTCCACCAGGGCGAAACGCACGAAGTCGTCGCCATACTCGCCGAAGCCCAGGCCCGGGCTAACCGCCACCTTGGCCTCGCGGATGAGCATCTTGGCGAACTCCACCGAGCCCATGTGGGCCCAGCGCGGAGGAATCTTGGCCCAGAGGAACATGGTGGCCAGGGGGTTGTCCACCTCCCAGCCGATGCGGTTCAGGCCCGAAACCAGGGCGTCGCGGCGCACCTTGTAGGTGTCCACGATCTCCTGGACGCAGCTCTGGTCCTCGTTCAGGGCGATGATGCCCGCGATCTGGATGGGCTGGAACACGCCATAGTCCAGATAGCTCTTGATGCGGGTCAGGGCCTGGATCATCTCCGGGTTGCCCACGCAATACCCCAGGCGCCAGCCGGCCATGGAATAGGACTTGGACATGCTGAACAGCTCCACCGCGATGTCCTTGGCACCCGGCACCTGGAGGATGCTGGGAGCCTCGTAGCCGTCGAAGGTCAGGTCGGCGTAGGCGAAGTCATGCACAATCCAGATCTCGTGCTTCCGGCAGAAATCCACGATTTTCTGCATGAACTCCATGTCCACCACCATGCCGGTGGGGTTCTGGGGGAAGCTGATGATCAGCATCTTGGGCTGGGGCCAGGTCTGCCGGAAGGCGGTGAGCAGGTCGTCGAAAAAGTCCCGCCCGGGCAGCAGGGGCACCGAGCGCAGGTCGCCGCCGGCGATCACCACGCTGTAGGGATGGATCGGGTAGGTGGGGCTGGGCACCAGCACCACGTCGCCGGGGCTGATGGTGGCCAGCACCAGGTGGCTCAGGCCCTCCTTGGCGCCGATGGTGGCCACGGCCTCGGTGTCGGGGTCGAGTTCCACGCCGTAACGGCGCGCGTACCAGTGACAAATAGCATGGCGCAGCTTGGTGATGCCCTTGGAAGCCGAGTAGCGGTGGTTGGTGCCCTTACGGGCCGCTTCCACCAATTTCTCCACTACGTGCGGGGGAGTGGACAAATCGGGGTTGCCCATTCCCAGGTCGATGATGTCCTCGCCGCGATGGCGGGCCTCCATTTTGAGCTCGTTGACCACCGCGAACACGTAGGGCGGCAGCCGCTTCATACGCCGGAACTCTTGCATGTCCAGTTCCCAGTTGAAAGGGTGATTAAATTGTCACCGGAGGGGCTAACTAGCGTTAACTTCCGTTGAATCACGAAATTTATCCCAGGGTATGCCCTGTGTCAAGATGGCCCGGAGGCTGGAAAATTCCTTTTGGGCCCGGCGAGGTGGGATTTCAAAATTGGCACTTGACCTATCTCGCATCACAATCCTAACATAACAAATTCTCAATAACCTTGCCCGCCGCCATCGTTTATGCCGGAGCCCGCCCTTTCCAGGCTGGATTTATGGCTAAATTGAATATCGTAAGCAGCCAAAATAAATACTTTTTATCTGGACCAGCCACGGCCGGGGATGAGCCGGACCCAACTCTGGCGCCCCCCTGGCCGGAGCCGAGCCTGTCCGAAAGGCTGGAGTGCGAGGGGGCCAAGGGAGTGGGCCGGCCGCCGGGCCGCCTTTTGGTGGTGGACGCCGATCCCGAATCCCGGGCGGTGATGACCCGGCTGTTGGGGGCCCAGGGACACGCGGTGCGCACCGCGGCCAACGGGGTGGAGGCCCTGCGCCTGCTGGACCGCCACCCCGAGGTGGAGTTGGTCCTCAGCGACCTGGACACCCCGGTGCTGGACGGCCTGGGCCTGTTGCGCGTGTTGGAGACCCGGGGCGAGCTGCGGCGGCACCCGGTGGTGATCATCAGCTCGGTGGACGACATGCCCCGGGTGGTGAGCTGCCTCTCCTCCGGGGCCATGGACTTTGTGCGCAAGCCCTTTTATCCCGAGGAAATGGTGCTCAGGGTGCGCAACGCGCTAAACCTGAACCGCAGCCTGCTCAACCTCACCTCCCTGGCTCACCGCGACTCTCTCACCGGGCTCTACAACCAACGCCTGTTCATGGAAACCCTGGCGCGGGAGCTTTCCCGTTCCCAGCGCAGCGGGCATCCGGTGGGCCTGTTGTTCGCGGACCTGGACCGCTTCAAGCGGGTCAACGACATGTACGGCCACCTGGTGGGCGACGAGGTGCTCAAGGAGTTCGCCCGCCGCGCCCGGCAGACCGCGCGGTCCAGCGACTTCGTGGCCCGCTATGGCGGCGAGGAGTTCACCATCATGGCCCCGGACGCCGACCCCGAGGGGCTCTGGTATCTGGCCGAGCGCCTGCGCCAGGCCACCATGGAGCCCTTCACCACCTCCAAGGGCGAGGTGCGCATTACGGTGAGCGTCGGCGGCGCGGTCCACGACCCCCACCGGTCCGGCGAGCCGGATCACAAACAACTTTTGGCCTTGTCCGACGCGGCCCTGTACAGGGCCAAGAAGGCGGGGCGCAACCGGGTGGTAATCGAGGGGCTGGAATGAGCGGAGTCCAAGGCCGCCCCGGGCCTGCCCTCGGGGTGCGAGCGGAGCATTGACCAAACTACTCTGGATAGCCCTGGCCGGTTCCCTGGGAACCCTGGCCCGCTACGGGCTGGGCGGGCTCATGCAGCGCCTGCTGCCCTGGCCCTTCCCCTGGGGCACCCTCACCGTGAACCTGGTGGGGAGCTTTCTCTTTGGGCTGGTGTGGGCCCTGGCCGCCGAGCGCAGCATCATCAGCGCCGAGGCGCGCATCATCGTGCTGGGCGGCTTCATGGGCGCCTTCACCACCTTCTCCACCTTCATGTTCGAAACCGGCGAGCTTCTGCGCGACTCGCAGTACATGTTGGCCGCGGGCAACCTGGTGCTGCAAAACGTGGCCGGCATTATCGCCGTGTTCGCGGGCTGGGCCCTGGCCCGCGCCCTCTAACGCCTGGGAGGCAAGGATCATGACGCTGCCCGAGGAAGCCAAGCTGCTCAGGATATTCGTGGGCGAAAGCGACAAGCACGGCGGCAAGCTGTTGTATCAACTCATCGTGGAAAAGGCGCGCGAGGACGGCCTGGCCGGGGCCACGGCCTATCGCTGCATGTTGGGCTTCGGGGCCAACAGCCGCATCCACAGCGACAAGATCCTGCGCCTAAGCGAGGACCTGCCCGTGGTGGTGGAGATCGTGGACAGCGAGGAGAAGATCAACGCCTTCCTCCCCTGGCTGGACGGGGTCATCGCCGAGGGCCTGGTCACTCTGGAAAAGGCCCAGGTTATCCACTACCGCCACAACCAGAAGACCGCTCCGGCCTAGCCGCCGCCCCCCGCCGGGCACACAAACCTTGCGCCTCGCCGGGGGCCGGGGGTATGGTCTGAAAAGGCGTGCTCCAGGGCCCTCAAGGCCCTGCTTTCCATATCCCCATCCTGCGAGGAGCCCAGCGGTGAGCCTCAATGTAGTTATCATCGGCGCGGTGGCCGCCGGTCCCAAGGCCGGCTGCCGCATCAAGCGCCTCATGCCTTCCTCCTCGGTCATAATGCTGGACCGGGACTCCATTATTTCCTACGGCGGCTGCGGCATCCCCTTCTACGTGTCGGGCGACGTGGCCGAGCTAAAGGGCCTTACTTCCACCAGCTTCCACATGGAGCGCAATCCCGCCTTTTTCGCCGGGGCCAAGGGCATCGACGTGCGTCCCTCCACCGAGGCGCTGAGCATCGATCGCGCGGCCAAGACGGTGCGGGTCAAGGAGCTGGCCTCGGGCGAAGAGAGAGATCTCCCCTACGACAAGCTGGTCATCGCCACGGGCAGCGAGCCTTTCGTGCCGCCCATCCCCGGGGCCGACCTGGCCGGGGTCACTCCGGTGGCCAACTTGCACCAGGCCCAGGCCATCAAGAACTCGGTGAGCCGCGGCGAGGTGGGCAGCGCGGCCATCATCGGGGCCGGGGCCACCGGCCTGGAGATGGCCGAGGCCCTGGCCGACCTCTGGGGCGTGGAGGTGCATGTCTTTGAGATGGCCCCCCAGATTTTGCCCGGCCTGGCCGACCAGGAAATGGCCCGCATGATGGAATGCCATCTGGCCGCCCAGGAAGGGGTGCATCTGCACCTGGGGGCCAAGGTGGAGGCCATCGAGGGCGACGAGGAAGGCCACGTCAAGGCAATCAGGGCCGACGGCCAGACCTTCGAGGTGGAGCAGGTGATACTGGCCACCGGGGTGCGGCCCAACGCGGCCCTGGCCCAGGCGGCCGGCTTGGAGCTGGCTGAAAACGGCGGCATCCAGGTCAATGAATTCATGCAGACCAGCGACCCGGACGTGTACGCGGGCGGCGACTGCGTGAGCGTCACCAACCTGGTCTCCGGCCAGCCCATCTACCTGCCCGCCGGCTCCCTGGCCAACCGCCAGGGCCGGGTCATCGCCAGCAACGTGTGCGGCGGCGCGGCCAAGTTCCCCGGCGCGGCGGGCTCCTGGTGCATCAAGCTCTTCGGCCTGTCCCTGGCCCGCACTGGGCTCAACCAGGCCGCAGCCGAGGCCCTGGGCCTGGAGTGTGTGGCTCCCCTGGTGGTGCAGGCCGACCGGGCCCACTTCCACCCGGACAACAAGCTCATGTATCTCAAGCTGGTGGTGGAGAAGGGCACCCGCCGGGTGCTGGGCCTCACCGCCCTGGGCGAGAACGGCGACGCGGTGGTGGGCCGGGTCAACGCGGTGGCCGGGCTGCTGGCCCATGGCGCGCTGCTGGATGAAGTCAGCAACCTGGAGCTGGCCTACAGCCCGCCCCTGGGCGCGGCGGTGGATGTCTTGAACGCGGCGGCCAACACCTGCGAGAACATGCTGGACGGCCATCTGCGGCCCATGGGCCCCGAGGAGTTCAGCCGCCGCCTGGCCGAGGGCCTCGGCGGCAACACGGTTTTCCTGGACATGCGGGCCATGGACAATGCCAAGCCCTATCTGGAGTGCCTGGCGCCCCAGTGGTGTCACCTGCCCCAGGAGACCCTGCGCGATCATTTGGACGAGGTGCCCCGCGACAAGGACGTGGTCCTGGTGTGCAACTCCGGGGTGCGCTCCTACGAGGCCCAGGCCATGCTCAACGACGCGGGCATAACCAACACCTACAACCTCTCGGGCGGGGTGGCGGCGGTCAAGAAATGGGGCGAGCCCATTTTGCCCGAGGAGGGCGACAAATGAGCAAGTTCAAGATTCATCCCATCGTGGTGGGCCTCAACGCCACGGACCAGGGGATCATGACCTATCTGCGGGGCTACGGCCAGGCCATCCACATCCCCATCTACGTCTTTTATCTGGAAGGCGGCGACCACAAGATCCTCGTCGACACCGGCCTGGAGGACTTCATGATCCCCGAGGGGCTGGAGGATCAACTGGGCCTCAAGGCCGAGTATTTCGAGGACGGCCTGGCCCGCCTGGGCCTGAAGCCCGAGGACATCGACATCATCATCCACACCCATCTGCACAACGACCACTGCGAGAACGACGCCCTGTGCGACAAGGCCAAGCTCTACGTGCAGAAGGACGAGCTGGATTTCATGAACGACCCCCACACTCTGGACCACCGCTACGATCCCGAGTATTTGGAGGGGCGCGAGGTGGTGGCCCTGGAGGGCGAGGCCGAGATCGTGCCCGGGGTCAAGGTGGTCCCCACCCCAGGGCACACCCCCGGCGGCCAATCGGTGGTGGTGGATACGCAGGATAGCGGCAAGGTGCTGATCACCGGCTTTTGCTGCAACGAGAAAAACTTCCCCAGCGCGGGGCCGGCGGTGTGCCCGGGAGTGCACACCGACGCGCTCGCCGCCTGGGACACGGTCAACCGGGTCAAGGCCATGGCCGAGGCCGGGGAGATCGATCTCATCGTGCCCTGCCACGCCCTGTGGCCGGGACAGCAAGGCGTCATCGCCTGATCGGAAAGGCCAGTGCCGGAAGACAAAGGGCAAAAACACCAGGACGCGACAACCCGCCTCGGTTCGGTAAAGTTCGAGGTGCACGGCTCCGAGGTCCTGGAGAAGCAAGTCAAGCAAAGCGGCAACTCGGGCCGCATCTACCTGCCGCCCAACTGGGTGGGCAAGCGGGTGAAGATCATCCGCCTGGACTAGCGGAAACATCAAAATGAAAAACGAACTGATCGTGGTGGGCGCGGGCCCGGGCGGCTACGTGGCCGCGCTCAAGGCCGCCTCCCTGGGGGCTAAAGTAACCCTGATCGAGCAGGCCTCGGTGGGCGGCACCTGCCTGCACTGGGGATGCATCCCCACCAAGGCCCTGCGCGCCAGCGCCATGGCCCTGGACCAGGCGCGGCGTTTGGAAGAGTACGGCCTGGTGCCCGGCGGCGAGCCCACCTTGGACCTGGGCGCGGTCATGGCCCGCAAGGACAAGGTGGTGGCCACCCAGACCACGGGTCTGGAAAAGCTCCTGGCCTCCTGGGGCGTGGAGCTGGTCTACGGCAAGGCCCGCCTGCTGGGCCCCAACCGGGTGGAGGTCTCCTCGGACGAGGGGACCACGGCCCTGGACTGCGAGCGCCTGATCCTGGCCCCCGGCTCCCAACCGGCGGACCTGCCCGGCCTGGAGCGCGACGGGACCTTGGTGCTCAACTCGGACGACGCCCTGCATCTGGGCGAGATTCCCGAGTCCCTGATCATCGTGGGCGGCGGGGTGGTGGGCTGCGAGCTGGCCTTCATCCTTAGCACCTTTGGTTGCCAAGTCACCGTGGTGGAGGCCCTGGACCGACTGCTGCCCATTCCTTCCCTGGATGCCGAGATATCCAAGCTGCTCCTCAGGGAAATGAAGAAGCGCAAGATCGCGGTGCACACCAACAAGGTGGTCTCTCGCCTGGAGCGCGGCCCGGAGGGCGTAACCGCCGTGCTGGAGCCGCCGCCCTGGCTGGAGCCTCCGGCAAAGCCGGTGAAGCCGGTGGAGCTCAAGGCCGCCAAGGTGCTGGTCTCGGTGGGCCGCCGCCCGGCCGGGGAGGGCCTGGGCCTGGCCGAGGCGGGTCTGTCCCTGGACAAGGGCGCGGTGCGGGTCGACGCCGAGCTGGCCGCCGCGCCGGGGGTCTATGCGGTGGGCGACGTGCTGGGCGCTTCGCGGCCGCTGCTGGCCCACATGGCCTCGGCCGAGGCCAAGGTGGCCGCGGCCAACGCCCTGGGAAGCTCCGAGGCAATGGACTATTCGGTGGTCCCGGCCGTGGCCTTCACCGCGCCCGAGATCGCCTGGGTGGGGCTCAGCCTGGAGCAGGCCCAAGCGCAAGGGTTCGAGGCCGAGGCCGCTTCCTTCCTGCCGCGCGGGCTGGGCATGGCCCAGGCCCTAGGCGAGCTGGCCGGGGTAATACGCCTGGTCTACGACAAGCCCAGCGGCAAGCTCCTGGGGGCCCATCTCATGGGGGCCCATGCCGGGGAGATGGTGCACGAGTGCGCCTTGGCCCTCAAGCTGGGGGCCACGGCGGCCGACATCGCCCACACCATCCACGCCCACCCCACCATGAGCGAGGCCCTGGCCGAAGCCGCCGAGGGCGCGCTGGGCGCCTGCCTGCACATGCCCCCGCCCAAGTAGGACGGCTAGCCAAAAAAAAACGAGGCCGCCGGAGAGAAGCTCTCTCCGGCGGCCGCTGCGTTCGGGGGTTGTCAGGCGGGGATCATGGCCCCACGCCGGCCATGCGCTCCAGGCGCAACAGGCGCATCTCCACGGACTTGAGGCTGAACTCGATGTCCTCCAAGCGCTTGAGGATCTTGTCCATGCGCTTGACCAGGTCCTCGGGCACCACCATCTGAGTGCCCGCCGGGGCCGAGGCCGTGGCCGCGCCGCCGCCGGTCACCGCGCCGGGCTTGTACATGGGCGTGGCCGAAGCCACAGCCTTCTTGGTGGGCTTGGTGATCATGCGGGCGTCCACGATGTCGCCCCGGTACAGGTTGACCAGCACCTTGTCGTTCTTGATCACCACGGTCTGGAAGGGCAGCCAGTCGTAGACCAGTTCCTGATCGGAGGGGTTGTCGATGCGCCACTCGCTGCCGTCCATGAGCACCACCAGGGTGCCGACCTCCTTGACCGACTTGATGAGCGCCTTCTTGGCCTCGGCCTGGGCGCTGCCCGCCATGAGGCCCAGCAAAAGCAGAGCCAGGCTGATAAGTAAAACGATCCTGCGTTGCAGGGGCATGGTTGTTCGCTCCTGTGGGTTGCCGGGTAAAATCATGTCTATTTATCTAACCACAAATCGGGCCGGGCTTCGAAGGTCAATTGTGTTACAGCCCGCCGGGCGGACCGCCCCCGGGAAGACCATTCCCTGACAATATTAGGGCATTTTTGGCCGGGGGCAGTAAACTTAAATTCGTTGCGCGGGCCAGCCCAAACTCGGCGCAACCAGCGGCCTCCGGGCCGTCCTGTTGACACCCCCATACCCCTGTGTTACCAGGTTTCAATATGGGCTCCGCGTGGGGCCCCTACTTAATGGGCCAAAACCGTTGTAATGGGGAGTATTCATGAAAGTTCGCTTCGAGCCCTTCGGGGTGGAGGTGGAGGCCCAGGCGGGAGACCGCCTGTTGGACCTGGCCCTGGAAGCCGGGGTGCACATCAACGCATCCTGCGGCGGCGAGGGTGTGTGCGGCAAGTGCCGCGTGCATCTGGAGTCCGGTAATGTCGAGGGCGGCCTCAGCGAGAAAATAAGCGCGGCCGACGCCGAGGCCGGGGTGCGCCTGGCCTGCCAGAGCCGCATCGTGGAAGACATCACCGTGCTCATCCCGGTGCAGTCGGGCATGGACAAGGTGGGGCTCAATGCCCTGGCCGCGGGTTCGGCCCAGGTGGCCAAGCTCATCGGCGCCGAGGAGTTGAAAGAGGAGGACCGCTTCGATCCAGCCCTGTCCAAGGTGACGGTGAGCGCGACCCCGCCTTCCCTGGAAGACAACCGCAACGACGTGGCCCGTCTCTTGGGCGCCTTGCGCGCCGCCGGCGAGAGCCGCTTCGTATTCGACTTCGAAGCCATCCGCGACCTGCCCCACGCCTGGCGCGACGGCGAGTGGACCGTAACCACCACCATCGACCGCCCCATCGACCGCGAGACCGGCCGCAACCACGTTATCCGGGTGGAGCCCGGCGACACCTCTGACAAGAACCTGGCCCTGGCCATCGACTTGGGCACCACCACCGTGTGGGCCCAGCTGCTGGACCTGCACACCGGCGAGATCCTGGGCACCGAGGGCGATTTCAACGAGCAGATCTCCTACGGCGAGGACGTGATCAGCCGCATCGTCTACGCGGGCAAGCCCGGCGGCATGGAGAAGCTCCAGCAGGCGGCGTCCCGCTCCATCAACAAGGTCATGGCCCAGGTTTCAAAGCGCACCGGCGTGGACCTGGGCGAGGTGAGCCTGGCCACCCTGGCCGGCAACACCACCATGACCCAGCTTTTCCTGGGCGTGGAGCCCAAGTGGCTGCGCCTGGACCCCTACGTGCCCAGCGCGGCCTACTACCCGCCGGTAAAGGCCTCGGACTTCGGCCTTGAGCTGCCGGACCACGTGTCCACCCTGGTCTTCCCGGCGGTGGCCTCCTATGTGGGCGGCGACGTGGTGGCCGGGGTCATGGGCGTGGGCATGCACCGCTCCGAGGCGCTCACCCTGTTCATCGACATGGGCACCAACGGCGAGGTGGTGGTGGGCAACCAGGATTGGATGGCCTGCGCGGCGGCCAGCGCGGGGCCCGCCTTTGAGGGCGGCGGCATCAAGTTCGGCATGCGCGCCGCCCGGGGCGCCATCGAGAACTTCTCGGTGGACCCCTTCACCGGCGAGCCCGCCCTGATCACCGTGGGCCACGCCAAGCCCCGGGGCATCTGCGGCTCGGGCCTCATCGCCATCGTGGCCAGCCTGCTCATGGCCGGGATCATCGACGAGCGCGGCCGCTTCAACGTGGACCATCCCAGCGACCGGCTGCGCGTGGGCGATGACGGCCCGGAATACGTGCTGGCCTGGGCAAAGGACACGGCCATCGACCGCGACATCGCCCTCACCGAGCCGGACGTGGACAACCTCATGCGGGCCAAGGCGGCCATGTACGCCGCCTATATGACCCTGCTCGAAGGGGTGGGCCTTACCATCCACGACCTGGAGCGGGTCATCCTGGCCGGCGGCTTCGGGCAGTCCATCAACCTGGAGCGCGCCATCCTCATTGGCCTGCTGCCCGAGCTGCCTCTGGACAAGTACACCTTCGTGGGCAACGGCTCCCTGCTGGGCTGCCGTTTGGCGGCCATGAGCAACCCGCTTCGGGCCGAGGTGGGCGGCATCGTGGAGCAGATGACCAACTTCGAGCTTTCGGTGGCCCCGGGCTACATGGACAACTACACCGGCAGCCAGTTCCTGCCCCACACCGAGGCCAACAGCCTGTTCCCCGAGACCTACCAGCGCTTGCAAGAGGCCAAGGCCGCGGTCAAGGCCGCCGGCTAAGCCGAACTTTACTAGTGCAACGGGCGCCTCTCTTCGGAGAGGCGCTTTTTTATTGGGGCGAAAGGGAGGGGGGAGAGAGAAAAGAGGGGAGAAGTCGGTGAAGGAAAAGAGGGGAAACGGGTGGCGCGGCGTTGTTGCCAGCTCGGGCGTCGGTGATGGCAGCGCGCGTGGGACGAACTGGGCGTCCTGAGAGCGCCGCCGTGTGGTGGCGAGGGCGAGAGGATCAGGAGAACGGATAGGAGTGGGGGAGCTGGCGGCTGCCTGGAGTGCGCACAACAGACGGCGCGGAGCACAACCGACCTTTAGCTTTTCACCGACCTCTTATTGCCTTCTCTGGCCGAAACCGCCTCGCCTCACAGTTCCACCAAGGGCAGCCAGTCCTGAGCCGGGCATCCCTCGCAGCGCGGGTTGGTCTTCTTGCAGCGCTCCTTGCCCAGGCGCACCAACAGGGCGTGGTACTCGTTGAACAGCGCCACCTCGGCGGGCAGGGCGTCCATGAACACCTCTTGCAGCTCGAAGTAGCCCATATCCGGCTCGGCCAGGCAGTGGCGGCCCAGGATGCGGAAGGTGTAGGCGTCCACCACGAACACCGGCTTTTGCGCCGCGTACAGGGCGATGCTGTCCGCGGTCTCCGGGCCCACGCCTTTCACCTCCAGCAAGCTGCGCCGCACCGTGTCCGTGCCCTGGGAGAAGAACCACTCCAGGTCGCCATCCCAACGCTCATGGATCATGGCCAACAGGTTGGCCAGGCGCTTGGCCTTTAGGTTGTAGTAGCCCGCCGGGCGGATCAGTTCGGCCAGCTTTTGCGGGGGCAGGGCGCTCAGGGCGGGCAGGGAAAGCTCATCGGCCCGCTTCAGGTTGGCGATGGCCTTCTCCACATTGCCCCAATTGGTGTTCTGGGTGAGCACCGCGCCGATCATCACCTCGAAGGGCGTGTCCCCGGGCCACCAGTCCTGAGGGCCGTAGGCGTCCAAAAGGCGCTGATAGAGTTCCTGCAAGAGCGAGCGGGTGGACATGAAACGAGCCTCTTTCTCGGAGTTTGGAGGCCAAGCCTAACACGCGCCTCCGGCCCGCGCCAAGCCGCTCAACTTGACAAGCACAGGGGCCGCGTATAACGTTTATTACCGCCGCCTCCAGCAAAAGGGCGGCGGATTTTTTCGCACCGTCGAGCAAGGAGCACCCCGGCCATGGCTGGTGAAAACCGCCTCAAGAAAACCCGTAACTTCGGTGTGGTGGCCCACATCGACGCGGGCAAGACCACCTTTTCCGAGCGGGTGCTCTACTACACCGGCCGCACCCACAAGATCGGCGAGGTGCACGAGGGCACCGCGGTGATGGACTGGATGGCCGAGGAGCAGGAGCGGGGCATCACCATCACCAGCGCGGCCACCACCTGCCAGTGGAACAACCACATCCTGAACATCATCGACACCCCCGGCCACGTGGACTTCACCATCGAGGTGGAGCGCAGCCTCAGGGTGTTGGACGGGGTCATCGCGGTGTTCTGCGCGGTGGGCGGGGTGGAGCCCCAGTCCGAGACGGTGTGGCACCAGGCCGACCGCTACCGGGTGCCCAAGATCGCCTTCATCAACAAGATGGACCGCATCGGGGCTGACTTCGCCAACGTCTTGGAGCAGATGCGCACCAAGCTGGGGGCCAAGCCCCTGCCCATCACCATTCCGGTGGGCGCGGAGGACACCTTCGCCGGAGTCATCGACCTGCTGACCATGGACATGCTGGTCTGGGAGGACGAGGAGCTGGGCTCCAGCTACGAGCGCCGGCCCATACCCGAGGAGCTGGCCGACGAGGCCGCCCTGCAGCGCGAGGCCATGATCGAGGCCCTGGCCGAGACCGACGACAGCATCATGGAGCTGTATCTGGGCGAGGAGGAAGTCCCGCTCAAGGACCTGAAGCAGGCGGTGCGCGCCGCTTGCTGCGGGCTCAAGCTGGTCCCGGTGTTCGCGGGCAGCGCGCTCAAGAACAAGGGCGTGCAACCTGTGTTGGATGCGGTGGTGGACTTTCTACCCTCGCCCCTGGACGTGCCGGCCATCGAGGGCGTGGACCCCAACACCGGCGAGATGGAACGCCGCAAGGCCGACGACGCCGCGCCCCTGTCCGCCCTGGCCTTCAAGGTGCAGATGGACCAGGGCCGCAAGCTGGTCTACGTGCGGGTCTACTCCGGCACCCTCAAGGCCGGGGCCGAGGTCTACAACGTGGTCAAGGAGGGCCCCGAGAAGGTGGCCCGCATCCTTCGGATGCACGCCAACAAGCGCGAGCGCCTGGACAAGGCCCAGGCCGGCGAGATCGTCGGGGTCATGGGCCTCAAGAACGTGAGCACCGGCGACACCCTGGCCACCCGCGACCGGCCCATCATGCTCGAGCCCATCGACACCTACGAGCCGGTGATCAGCGTGGCCGTGGAGCCCAAGACCGTGGGCGACCAGGACAAGCTGGCCCTGAGCCTGGACAAGCTGGCCGACGAGGACCCCACCTTCCGGGTGCGCCTGGACGAGGACACCGGCCAGACCATCATCAGCGGCATGGGCGAGCTGCACCTGGAGGTACTGGTGCACCGCCTCAAGCGCGAGTTCGGCCTGGACGTGAACGTGGGCCGGCCCCAGGTGGTCTATCGCGAGACCATCACCGCCGGGGTGGCCGCCACCATGACCTTCGACCGCGACCTGGGCGGCGACCGCCAGGTGGGCGAGGTCTCCCTGGAGCTCAAGCCCAACCCCCGGGGCGGCGGCAACACCTTCCACGTGGAGGCCCCGCCCGAGCAGGTGCCCCCTGAGTATCACGCCATTCTGGAAAAAGCCGTGGAAGAGGGCCTCTCCTCCGGGGTGGTCATGGGCTATCCGGTGGTGGATTTGGGCGTGGTGGTCAGCGGGGGCAAGTTCACCCCCGGCCTGAGCACCGAGCTAGGCTTCCGCCTGGCCACCTCCATGGCCCTCAAGAAAGGCCTGGAGGACGGCTCGCCGCTGCTGCTGGAGCCCATCATGCAGGTGGAGGTCATCGCGCCCGAAGAGTTCATGGGCGAGGTGATCGGCGATCTCAACGCCCGGGGCGGTTCGGTGGAATCGGTGGAGCCCAAGGGCGGCACCAACGTGGTGCGCGCCCTGGTGCCCCTCAAGGCCATGTTCGGCTATTCAACCGACCTGCGCTCGGCCACCCAAGGCCGGGCCATCTTCACCATGCAGTTCAGCCACTACGACGGCAAGACCGAGCGCAGGTAGGCCGCTCTACTTCTTCTTGTCGTCCTTGGCCGGCGCGGGCTTGGCCGGAGCCGCCTTCGGCTGGGCCGCGGCCGCTTCCTTGGCCATGCGCTCCCGCTCGGACTGGATAAAGGCGGTCATTTCGGTGCCCACGATCTTGGCGTTGCCCTGCAACAGGGTGGGCATCTTCTCGCGGATGGCCTGGCCCTGCTTGGAGCCGTAGAAGGCGGTCAGAGCCTTGAGCTCGTCGGCGGTGAAGACCTCGGCGGCCATGGCCAGCCACTGCTTCTTGACCCCGGCCATCTTCTTTTTGTCGAAGAACTTGTTGGCCCGCTCCATGAAAGCCTTGCGCTTGTCGGGCGGAAGCTGCTCGGAGACCTTCTGCATGGTTTCGATGATGCGGTCGTGGGTCTTGGTCAGGTTCCAGTAGCCTTCGGCCGCCTTGACCCGCTGGGCCATTTCCTTGGCGTCGGGCTGGGCGGCCCAGGAGGACAGGGGCAGGGCCACCAGGCAGGCCAGGCTCAGGATTACCAGCAGTCTTTTCATCTTAACGTCCTTTGCCGCTCATGAACGGCGTGTCGGGTTTTTGCAAGGCGGGAAAAAGAGAATTCCAGTTCGGCCCTGGCGAGCCTTCTTGCTGCTCCTCCTCCTGCTGCCTCTTCTTCATTCGGCGGTGCGCGGTGTCGTCGATCTCTTCCAGGGCCTTCTGGGCCTTTTGTTGCAGCTCCGGCTTGCCGGCCAGCTGGTCCACCGCCCGGTTCAGATGGTAGCGGGCCGAGCGGTAGTTGCGGCGCTGCTTGAAGGCCAGTCCCAGATACAGCGAGGCCTCGCCCACCATGCCCAGGCGTCCGTAGGTCACCCCCAGTTCGTACATGGCCGCGTGATTGGTCACGTCCAGCTTGACCAGCCTAGCAAGCACCTGGCGGGACTTGGCCAGCTCGCCCTCGCGCTGGTAGGCCTGGCCCAGGGCCAGCAGGGCGTCCTGGTCGTCGGGCTTTAAGTCCAAGGTATGCTGCAACACCACCTCGGCCTCGCGGTTGCGCCCCATCAACAGCAAACACACCCCGTTGGCCCGGAGCTGGTAGGGGTCGTCGGGCCAGTAGTTCTTGAGGGCCTGCAAAAAGCCCAGGGCCGCGTCGTACTGGTGCTGGCGCATGGACAAAAGGGCCAGGCCGTAGATGGGGTAGGGGGACTTGGGGTCGGCCAGGCGGCGGCGGGCCAGGGAGGTCCGGGCCTGGGCCTCGCTGTCGTACAGGGCGATGAGCCGGGTCTGAATCAAGAGAAAGCGGTGGTTGTCATAGTCGTTGGCCTTGCCGCCCCACAGCCGGGTCATGTTGGCCATGTTTTCGATGCGCTGGGGGCTGGTGGGGTGGGTGCGCAGATACACCGGCACGTTGCCGCCCAGGTACTGCTCCTGCTTCCAGATGCGCTGGAAGCTCCTTTCCATGTCCTGGGGCGGATAGCCCGCGCCGGTGATGGTCTTGAAGGCGGCCCAGTCGGCCTCTTCCTCGTCCTCGCGGCTGAAGGCCAGCTGCTTGGTCACCCCGCCGGCCACCGAGCCCATGGTCACCGCCTGACCCAGGGCCGGGTTGACGATTCCGCCCAGCAGGAGCCCGGCCAGCATGCCGGCCAAAGAGGCGATGTTCACCGGGGTGGACTTGTCCAGGCGACGGGCCAGGTGCCGCCGCCACACGTGGCCCATCTCGTGGGCCAGCACCCCGGCCAGCTCGCCCTCGCTCTCCAGGGAGATCATCATGCCCCGGAACATGAAGATGTAGCCGCCGGGGATGGCGAAGGCGTTCAGGTCGGGCAGGTCGGCCACGTAGATGCGGAAAGGAAAGGGCTTGTCCGGGACGTAGACCTCCAGCTTTTTGGCCAGGTCGCGCACGTACTCAACGACGTCCGGATCGTCCACCAGAGGAATCTCGGCCATCACCCCTTCGAAGGACTCACGGCCGATCTTGCGCTCTTCCTCCAGGGTGATCATGGCCCCGGCCGGAGGGGGCACCATCCCCACCAGCAGGGCGGCGATCAGCAGCAGGCACAGCGCGCGCAGGGCCATACTAGCTTCCTTGCTTGAGAAGCAGGCTCCGTCCGGTCATGGCCGACGGTTGGGCAAGCCCCATCAGCTCCAGCACGGTGGGGGCCACGTCGCACAAGGCTCCGTCGGCGCGCAGCCCGGCCTCCTCGCGGGAGGGGTCCACCAGGATCAAGGGCACCGGGTTGGACGCGGTGTGGGCGGTGTAGGGTCCCCCGGTGACCGGGTCCACCATCTGCTCGGCGTTGCCGTGGTCAGCGGTCACCAAGGCCCGCCCCCCGGCCTCCAGGAGCGCGGGCACCACCCGGGCCAGGCACTTGTCCAGGGTCTCCATGGCCTCGATGGCCGCGGCCAGCACCCCGGTGTGCCCCACCATGTCGCCGTTGGCGTAGTTCATCACTATCAAATCGTAGCGGTCCGCCGCGATGCGCGCCACCACCTCGTCGGTCACCTCCACCGCGCTCATGGACGGCTTCTGGTCGTAGGTGGCCACCTCCTTGGGCGAGGGCACCAACACCCGGTCTTCGCCAGGCACCGGGTCTTCCATCCCGCCGTTGAAGAAGAAGGTCACGTGGGCGTATTTCTCGGTCTCGGCGATGTGCAGCTGGCTCTTGCCCGCCGCGCTCACCACCTCGGCCAGGGTCTGTTCCACCGTCTGGGGCGGGAAGGCCACCGGCGCGCCCAGGTGCTCGTCATACTGAGTCATGCACACGTAATAGCCCAGCTTGGGGCGGCCGCTCACATCGAACTCTTTGAAGTCCGGGTCGTTGAACACCCAGGTCAGCTCCCGGGCGCGGTCGGCCCGGAAGTTGAAAAAGATCACCGCGTCGCCGTCGGCGATGCTTCCCATTGGCTGGCCGTGCTCGTTGATGAGCACCGTGGGCTTGATGAACTCGTCATACTCGCCGTTGGAGTAGTCCTCCTCCACGGCGGTGACCAGATCGCCCGCCTGGCGGCCCTGGCCCTTGACCAAGGCGTCGTAGGCCTTCTCCACCCGGTCCCAGCGCTTGTCGCGGTCCATGCCCCAGTAGCGCCCCCCCACGCTGGCGATGCGCCCGGCGGGGTGCTGGTTGAGGAAGTCCTCGAGCTGCTTGAGGTAGCCCGCCCCGGAGTCGGGCGGGGTGTCGCGACCGTCCAAAAAGGCGTGGATGTAGATGCGCTCAACTCCGGCGGCCTCGGCCGCGGCGATGATCGCCTCCAAGTGGGTGATGAGGGAGTGCACCCCGCCGTCGCTCAGCAGGCCCAGCAAGTGCAGGGCGCGGCCGTCCTCTTTGGCCACGGCAAAGGCTTTTTGGAACTCGGGGTTGGCCCCCAGTTCGCCGTTGGCCACGGCCAGGTTGATGCGGGTGATGTCCTGATACACCACCCGACCGGCCCCCAGGTTCAGGTGCCCCACCTCGGAGTTGCCCATCTGGCCCTCGGGCAGGCCCACCGCCTCGCCGGAGCATTTCAGGCTGGTGTGGGGGTAATCGGCGAACAGGGAGTCAATGAAGGGCGTCTTGGCCAGGCGGACCGCGTTGCCCTCCTCGCTCTCGTTGATGCCCCAACCGTCCAGGATTATCAGCGCCACGGGGGCATGTGCGGACATGGTCTTCTCCAGATGCCTTAGTCGCCCTGCTTTTCGGCCTTATGGGGAACCAGGCCGTCCAGGACAACCGGGTCCAGCTCCACCCGGGGAGCGTCGCCCCACAGGGAGTCCAGGTCGTAAAACTCGCGCACCGGCTGGTGGAAAACGTGCACCACCACCTCGCCGAAGTCCAACAGGATCCAGGTGCCTTCCTTGAACCCCTCGACGCCCAGGGCGGGGCGGCCCGCCTTTTTGAGCACCCGAGCCACATTCTCGCCCACCGAGCTGGCCTGGCGGGTGGAGCGGCCGCTTACCAGGAGGAAGTAGTCGGCATAGCCGGTCAGCGCGCCTACTTCCAAAAGCAGCGGGTCCTCGCCCTTCTTGTCCAGGGCGGCCGCCGCGCAGAGTAGGGCCAGCTCCCGGGGAGTGGCGGGTTTGGGCGGGCGGTTGCGGTTGCGCTGGCTGGTGCTCACCTGGCCTGGCCCTGATCGACGTATAGTTTCATGGATTTAATATAGTCTTCCACCGCCTGGGGTACAAGAAAGCTTATGGAGCGCCCGGTGGCCACCCGGCGCTTGATGTCCGTGCTGGAGATGTCCAACAGGGTGGTGGACATGGGGCGCACCCCGTGTCCGCCGGGCAGGCGGAACCACCCGTTGCCGTCGGGCTCGAAGGCCGGGTCCAGCTCGGTGCGCAGATAGTCCAGCAGGTCCCAGCGGGGCGAGGCCGGCCGGTCCATGACCACGAAGTCGGCCAGCTCCAAGAGGCGGTCCGGCCGATACCAGGAGTGCAGATAGAAAAACTGATCCGTGCCCAACAGGAAGTACAGCTCGTGGCCGGGGTAGTCCAGCTTGAGCTGCTCCAGGGTGTCCACCGTCCGGCTGTGCCCCCCGCGCACCACCTCCAGCTCGCTCACCTCGAACACCGGGTGGTCTTTCACCGCCAGATGCACCATGGCCAAACGGTGGGTAGTGTTGGCCCACACCCGCTTGTTGTGGGGCGGGCTGGCGCAGGGCATGAACAAGACCCGGTCCAGACCCAGCTCCTCGCTCACCTCCTCGGCGGAGCGCAGGTGGGCCATATGGATGGGATCGAAAGTCCCCCCGCAGATCCCCAGCTTTTTGGCCATTAGCCCCGCACCTGGCCGTCGCCGTAAGCGATGAACTTGGTGGTGGTCAGCTCGGTGAGGCCCATGGGCCCGAAGGCGTGCAGCTTGCCGGTGTTGATGCCGATCTCGGCCCCCAGGCCCAGCTCGCCGCCGTCGTTGAAGCGGGTCGAGGCGTTCACCAGCACCAGGGAGGAATCCACGCTGTTGATGAAGCGGCGGCCCCGCTCGTAGTCGCGGGTCACGATGGCCTCGGTGTGCTGGCTGCCGTAGCGGGCGATGTGGTCCATGGCCTCGTCCATGCTCTCCACCACCTTGACCGACAGGATCAGGTCCTCGTACTCGGTGGGCCAGTCTTCTTCCGTGGCGGGCACCGCGCCGGGCACCAGCTCCAGGGTGCGGGGGCAGCCGCGCAGCTCGGTGCCCTGGGCCATGAGCGCCTCGGCCGCCTGGGGCAGGAAGGCCTCCGCCTCGTCGGCGTGCACCAGCATGGTCTCCAAGGCGTTGCACACTCCCGGGCGCTGGCACTTGGCGTTGACCGCGATGTTCACCGCCATGTCCAGGTCCGCGCCCTGGTCCACGTACAGATGGCACACGCCCTTGTAGTGCTTGAGCACCGGGATGGAGCTGTTCTCGGCCACGAAGCGGATGAGCCCCTCGCCGCCTCGGGGGATGATCACGTCCACCAGGCCGTCTTGCTTGAGCAGAGCCATGGTGGCCGCCCGGTCGGTGGTGGGGATCAAACGCGCCGCCGCGCCGGGCAGACCGTTGGCCTCCAGGGCCTGGGAGATCAGCTCGGCCAGGAACAAATTGGAGTTGATGGCCTCCTTGCCGCCTTTCAAGACCACCGCGTTGCCGCTCTTCAGGCACAGCCCGGCCGCGTCCACGGTCACGTTGGGCCGCGACTCGTAGATGAAACCGATGACCCCCAGGGGGATGCGCTGGCGGCCCACCAGCAGGCCGTTGGGGCGGCGCTGCATGCCGGTGACCTCGCCCACCGGGTCGGGCAGGGCGGCCACCTCGCGCAGGCCCTGGGCCATGGAGGCGATGACCTGGTCCGAAAGGGTGAGGCGGTCCAGGAAGGCCGCGCTCATGCCGCTTTCCCGGCCCGCGGCCAGGTCCTTGGCGTTGATTTCCTGGATGGCGGGCGCGTTGGCCTCCAGGGCTTCGGCCAGGCTAAGTAGGGCCTGGTTCTTAACCCCGCTGGGGGCCACGGCCAGGGCCCGCGCCGCTTGGCGCGCCTCCCGGCACAGCTCGCTTACTAGCTGCTCAACAGACATGCCACGCTCTCCTCGTCCTCCAGGTCGAACATCACCAAATTGTCGCGGTGGATCACCTCGTCGTAATCCTTGTAGCCCAGGCGGCTCTCGATCTCGTCCGAGCGAAGGCCCATGATCTGCTCCAGCTCCTCGCTGGCGTAGTTGGTCAGCCCCACCCCGATGACCGTCTCGCCGGGCCCCAGCACCCGCACCGCCGCCCCGGCCAGGAAAGAGCCCCGCACCGCGCGGATGCCCGCGGCCAACAGGCTCTTGCCCTTTTCGCACAGGGGCCGCACCGCGCCTTCGTCCACCACCAGCTCGCCGGCGGGCTCGGAGTCAAAGGCGATCCAGGCCTTGCGCCGGGACAGGGGCTCGTGGTGGGGCAGGAACAGGGTGCCCCGCATTTCGCCGGCGGTCAACTCGTCCAGGATGCCGTCCACCGTGCCGTTGGCCACGATGGTGGCAGCGCCGCAGCGGGCGGCCTTCTCGGCGGCCTTCACCTTGCTGAGCACCCCGCCGCGCCCCACCGAGCCGGGCTGGGAGCTGGCGGCCTGCAAAAGCTCGTGGGTCACCTTCTCCACCCGGGGGATCAGCCTGGCCTCGGGGTTGCTGCGGGGGTCGGCGTCCAGGATGCCTTCCACGTTGGTCAGGTTGACCAAGAGGTCCGCGGCCAGCAGGTTGGTCAGGGTGGCGGCCAGGTTGTCGTTGTCGCCCAGCTTGATCTCGGCCACGGCCACGGTGTCGTTCTCGTTGACGATGGGCAAGACCCCCCAGTCCAGCAAGGTGAACAGGGTGTTGCGCGCGTTGAGGTAGCGCTTGCGCCGGTGCAGGTCCCCGCCGGTGAGAAGCACCTGGGCCACCTTGACCCCGTGCTCGGCAAAGGCGTCCTCATAGGCCTGCATGAGCCGCGATTGGCCCAGGGCGGCGGCGGCCTGCTTTTCGGGGATGGAGGAAGGCACGAAGCCGGGCCGAAGCTTGGCGGCGCCGCTGGACACCGCGCCGGAGGACACCAGCACCACCTGGCGGCCGCTGGCCAGCAAGCGGGCGATCTGCCCGGCCAGCTGGCCCACCCGGTTGAGGTCCAGACCCTGGGAGCCGGTCAGCACCCCGGAGCCCACCTTTACCACCACGCGGCGGCTGGCCTGAATGATCTCGGCCCTATTCACCGCTCTCCTCCTCTTCGGCGGGCTCTTCCTCTGGGGCCATGGCCGCCAAACGATCGGCCAGCTCCTCCATGAGCCCGGGCACTCCCTCGCCCTCCATGGCGCTGATGGGCCACACGGCCAGGCCCGCCTCTTGGCAGGTTTGTCGGAAGGCGGGCAGATTCTCCTGCGCGGCCTCCAGGTCCATCTTGTTGGCCGCCACCAGCCCGGCCCGCTCGGCCAGGGCGGGGTCGTAGGCCCTGAGCTCCTCGCGCACGGTCCACAGGTCCGCCGCCGGGTCCTCGCCGCTCAGGTCCACCACGAACAAAAACAGCCTGGTGCGCTCCACGTGCTTGAGAAAGCGCAGCCCCAGACCCGCGCCCTCGTGAGCCCCGGCCACCAGGCCGGGCACGTCGGCGATGGTGAAGGGCGCGCGCTCTTCCAACTGTACCACCCCCAGGTTGGGGGTCAGGGTAGTAAATGGATAGTCCGCCACCTTGGGCCGCGCCGCGCTGGCCGCGCTGATCAGGCTGGACTTGCCCGCGTTGGGCAGGCCCACCAGGCCCACCTCGGCCAGGAGCTTCAGCTCCAGGCGAAGGGTGCGCTTGACGCCTTCCTCGCCGGGCTGGGCGAAGCGGGGGGCGCGGTTGGTGCTGGTGGCGAAGTGGGCGTTGCCCTTGCCGCCCCGGCCGCCGGTGGCCACCGCCACCTCCTGGCCGTCGGCGCTGAGGTCGGCCACCAGCTCGCCGGTGTCCACGTCGTAGACTTCGGTGCCCACCGGCACCTTGACCAGCTTGTCCTCGCCGGCCTTGCCGTACTTGTTGGAGCCTTGGCCGTGGGTGCCGCGTTGGGCCCGAAAATGTCTGAGATAGCTGTGGTCGGAAAGGGTGGTGACGCGGTTGCTGGCCCGCAAGATGACATGGCCGCCCCGGCCGCCGTCGCCGCCGTCGGGGCCGCCTTTTGGCCGGAAGCGCTCGCGCAGGAAACTGACGCAGCCGTTGCCGCCGTCGCCTGCCGCCACCTCGATGATGGCCTCGTCCACGAAGCGCATGACTACTGCCCCGGCGCCGGGGTTAAAAAAAAGCCAAGGGCGGCCCGGGCGCCATCAGCGCCGCCACGGCCGCCCCAACAAAGGCCTCTTAAGCGGGATAAACGCTGACCTGCTTGCGGTCGCGGCCCAGCCTTTCGAACTTCACCGTGCCTTCGATGGTGGCGAAGATGGTGTAGTCGCGGCCCATGCCCACGCCCTTGCCGGGGTGGATCTTGGTGCCGCACTGGCGCACGATGATGCTGCCGGCCGTAACCAGCTTGCCCTCGCCGCTCTTGATGCCCAGCCTCTTGCCCGCGGTGTCGCGGCCGTTGCGCGAGCTGCCGCCTGCTTTTTTATGAGCCATGGTTCGACTCCCCGAATGCTAAAGCGGCCCTAGGCCGAGATTTCGTTGATACGCACCGCAGTGAAGTGCTGGCGATGGCCCCGCTTGACCTGGTAGCCCTTGCGCCGCTTCTTCTTGAACACGGTGACCTTCTTGGCCTTGCCCTGCTCAAGGATGGTGGCCTTGATGCTGGCGCCGTCGATGTAGGGCTGACCGATGGTGGGCTCGCCCTCGCCGCCCAGCATGAGCACCGGAGCAAGCTCCACGGTGTCGCCCACTTCGCCGGCGAGCTTTTCCAAGCGGAGCACTTGGCCCGCTTCAACTTTGTATTGTTTACCGCCAGTGGCGATTACCGCGTACATGGGAGAGCACCTCCAAAAATTAAGAAGGTGAAGTATAGCAAAAGTCTAGGCCCTGTCAAGGGATGCGCCACCCTGCGTGGCGCGGTGTTTGCCATTGATACACCAGGGGAGGTGGTCGCGCAAGCCTTTGGCCTCAAAATAAAAGCCGGGCCACCGCGTGGATTGCGCGGCGGCCCGGCGGGGTTACGAATCTAGAGCCCTACTTGGGGGCCCTGAGGTACTTGTAGAAGTCGCTGTCCGTGGACAGGATCAGGTCGGTGCGCTGGCCGTCCTCGGCGCCGTAGGCCTCCAGGGTCTTGAACAGCGCGAAGAACTCCGCGTCGCGGCCATAGGCCTGGCCGTAGATGCTGGTGGCCTTGGCGTCGGCCTGGCCCTCGATCTTCTGGGCCTTCTTGTAGGCCTCGGAGCGGATGCGGGCCAGCTCCTTCTGCATCTGGCCCAGGATGCGGCGCTTTTCGCCCTCGCCCTCGGAGCGGTACTGGCTGGCGATGCGCTTGCGCTCGGAGATCATGCGCTCAAACACCTGTTTCTGCACGCTTTCCACGTAGTTGATGCGCTTGATCTCGATGTCCACCACCTCGATGCCGTACTGAGGGGTCAGCTTGGCCGCCTCGGCCAACATGCTCCGGGTGATGGTCTTGCGCCCAATCTTGACCTCTTTGTCGATGCGCGCCTGGTCGTCCTCGGTGCCGGGCACCGGCTTGGCGGTGGGGTAGTTCTCATACCCCGAGGTCTGGGTGCGGTACACCGGCTTCCAGTCGCTGGAGCGCACCAGCTCCACCAGGAGGTTGGAGCTCACCTGGTCGCGCACCACCGAGTCGATGATGTCGTCCAAGCGGCTCAGCGCCCCGCGCTCGGTGGACACGGTCTGCAAGAAGCGCAACGGGTCGGTGATGCGCCAGCGGGCGGTGGTGTCCACCCAGATGTATTTTTTGTCCCGGGTGGGGATCTGGTTGGGCGAGCCGTCCCACTTCAACAGGCGCTTCTCAAAGGTGTGCACCTCCTGAATCATGGGAATCTTGAAATACATGCCGGCCTGCTGGTAGGGGCCGCCCACCGGCTTGCCGAACTGGGTGAGTATGGCCTGCTTGCCTTCCTTGACAATGAAGAACGAGCCCGAAGCCGTCAACACGGCGATGAGCAGCAGGACGATGATGGGCAGTCCCTTCTTGGCGGCGCTCATCACTTCACCCCCTTTCCGGTGCTCGGCTGAACCCCGGGGGCCAGGTTGAGCATGGGCAGCAGGCTGCGCACGTTCTGGTCCACCACGTAGACCTTGTCCGCCTTGTCGATCATGCGTTGCATGGCCTCCAGGTACAGGCGGCGGCGGGTGACGTCCTTGGCGGTGAGGTAGCTGGCCAAGACATCCTCGAAGCGCTTGGCCTCGCCCTGGGCGCGGTTGATCTTCTCGGTGGCGTAGCCCTCGGCCTCGGTGACCACGCGGGAAGCCTCGCCCAACGCCTTGGGAATCTCGCGGTTATAGGCCTCCTGGGCCTCGTTGATCATGCGCTCCTTTTGCTGGCGCGCCTCGTTGACCTCGTTGAAGGCGGGCTGCACCGGCGGGGGCGGGTTGACGTCCTGGAGCTTGACCGTGACGATCTGCACCCCGGTCTTGTAGGAGTCCAGAAGCGACTGAAGGTCCGTCTGCGCCTTGGCCGCGATCTCCACGCGCTGCAAGGTGAGCACCTGGTCGCTCAGGCGGTTGCCCACGATCTGGCGCATCACCGACTCGGAAAGGTCGCGGATGGCGGCCACGGGGTCGCGCACCGCGAACAGCCACAGGCGCGGGTCGCGGATCTTGTACTGCACGATCCACTTGACCTCGATGACGTTGAGGTCGCCGGTGAGCATCAAGGATTCGTCGGAGTATCCCTTTTCGGAGAAACGGCTGCGGATGCCGGGGTTGATCCCCCGGAAGCCGAACTCCTCCTTGAACACGCGGCCGGTCTTGACGTTGATGGCCTGCTCAATGCCGAAAGGCAGCTTGAAGTGCAGGCCCGGGCCGTTCTCCCGGGAGAAAGCTCCCAAGCGCAACACGATGCCGGTCTCCTCGGGGCCCACGGTGTAATAGGCCGTGGAGCCGAGGATGATGGCGGCGACCACCAACACCACGATCCACAGGCCTTTGGCCCGTTTGAAACCCGGCATTTTGCTCTTGAAATCAGCGATGACCTTGTTCAGGTCGGGCTCCCGGCCGGTCCCCCTTGGTGGGGGAGTCCAGTCCATGGGCATATGCTCACCTCGTAGGGGCTGGGTAGGTAAAAAATACTACAATTACGAAATACTATCAGCCACCCGGCGGGGGGGCAAGGTATTCCGGGCAGCCGGGCGGGCAAGGCAATATGGCCCCGCCTCTTGATCGCGGGGGCTCTGGGCCGCGATTCCTCTTTAAATCACGGCTTGCGCAAGAATCGGATTGGTCTGGTCCCGCCTTGCAGGCATGCTAAGGGTCGAAGCGGAGGTGAAGGGGGTACAGGAGGAATTAAGCCCATGGACCGGGATTACCAACGCATCGAGCAGGCCATCGCCTATTTGGAAGAGCATGCGCCGGAGCAGCCCAGCCTGTCCCAAACCGCCGCCGCCCTGAGGCTGAGCCCTTTTCATTTTCAGCGGCTTTTCAAGCGTTACGCCGGGGTCAGCCCCAAGCGTTTCCTGCAATTTTGCACCGCCCAGGAGGCCCGCCGCCTTCTCGGGCAATCCACGCCCGTGTTGGAGGCTGCCTTTGAGCTGGGGCTGTCCTCGCCCAGCCGGCTGCACGATCTAACCCTGACGGTGTATGCCCTCACTCCGGGCGAGGTGGCCCTGGCCGGAGCGGGAATCGAAATACGCCACGGCTTTCACGACACCCCCTTTGGCCGTTGCCTCCTGGGGCTGAGCCCCCGGGGAGTGTGCTGGCTTTCTTTCGGCGACGCTGGGGATGACAAGCAAGCCTTGCAAGACTTGGCGCGGTGCTGGCCCAAGGCCGACTTGCGCCGGGACCAGAAGGCCACCGCGCCGGTGGTGGCCCGGATTTTTCAACCCCAGGAAGACCAGGCGGCCGCCCCCCTGCCTCTGCTGCTCAAGGGCAGCAACTTTCAGCTTCAGGTGTGGCAGGCCCTGCTGCGCATCCCCTCGGGGGCCTTCACCACCTATGGCGACCTGGCCCAACGCCTGGGGCGGCCGGGCGCGGCCCGGGCCGTGGGCAATGCGGCCGGGGCCAATTCCATCGCCTACCTGATCCCCTGTCACCGGGTTCTGCGCTCCAGCGGAGCCCTGGGCGGCTACCGCTGGGGGATGCAGCGCAAAAAGGTGATGATAGCCCGCGAGGCGGCCCGGATATCGGGTTAGGCGAGGCCGCTCAGGCGTCCACCTTTTGGGGCGGGCGCTTGGCCGGGGCGTACTTGACCAGGAGAATCAGGCCCGGGATGGCCGCCAGGGTGCAGAAAATGAAGAAGCCCGGCCAGCCCATGTACTGGGCCATCCAGCCGGTGGGCGCGCTGGCCACCACCCGGGGGATGCCGATGAGGCTGGAGAGCAGGGCGTACTGGGTGGCGGTAAAGCGCTTGTCGGTGAGGGTGGCCATGAAGGCCAGGAAGGCCGCCGTGCCCATGCCCGAGGCAAGGTTCTCAAAGGCGATCACCGCGGCCAAGGCCCATATCTGGTGGCCGATGTAGGCCAGGGCCGCGAAGCCGGCGGTGGAGACCGCTTGCAGAATGCCGAAAATCCACAGGCAGCGCCGGATGCCCAGCTTGAGGATCACCACCCCGCCGAACAGCCCGCCGCCCACCGTGGCCCAAAAGCCGAATAGCTTGACCACCGCCCCGATCTCGCTGTTGGTGAAGCCGGTGTCCAGGTAAAAGGGGATGGTCATGGTTGAGGCCATGGAGTCGCCGATTTTATATAGAAGCACGAAGGCCAGCAGGCCCAAGGCCCCGGAGCGTTGGAAATACTCCACAAAGGGCTCGATCACCGCGTCCCTGAGGCTGGTGGGGGTGCCCCCGGGATGGGGCGGTTCGCGGCAGAGCAGGGTGGTGATGATGCCCACGCCCATGGCCGCGGCCATGATCATGTAAACCTGGGTGAAGCCGATGTGGTCGGCCATGATCATGCCCCCGCCGCTGGCCAGGAGCATGCCCACCCGGTAGCCGTTCACGTACAGCGAGGAGCCCAGGCCCAGCTCCTCGTCGCTCAGGTCCTCCCGGCGGTAGGCGTCCACCACGATGTCTTGCGAGGCGCTGAAAAAGGTGACCAGCAGGGCCACCAGGGCCAGCACGGTGGGGGCCTTGGCCGGTTCGCTGAAGCCCAGGGCCACGATGGCCCCGGTGAGGAGCACCTGGGCCACCAGCAGCCAGCCCCGCCGCCGCCCCAGGAAGGGCAGGGTGTAGCGGTCCACCAGGGGGGCCCAAAGGAACTTGAGGGTGTAGGGCAGGCCCACCAGGGCCATGAGCCCGATGGTGGCCAGGTCCACGCCCTGGGCGCGCATCCAGGCCTGCAAGAGGGAGATGGTTAGGAGCAGGGGCAGGCCGCAACTGAAGCCCATGAGCAGGGCCACCAGCATGCGGGGGCTGAATATCTGCCGGATGATGCCGGGCATGGCTCAGCCCCGCCGCCGTGGCGGCTCAAGGTTGTTGCGATTTTCCGGGATGTGAACGCGCGGGAGCTGGGGCGCGGCGGTCCTCATCACTCTACGCTGACGATCTCCAGCAGGCGGACGCCGCCCGGGGTGCGCACCGAGACCTCCTCGCCCTCTTCCTTGCCCAACAGGGCCTGGCCGATGGGAGAGGTCATGGAGATGCGTCCGGCGGTGGCGTCGCTCTCGGCCTCGCCCACGATCTGGTAGGAGAACTCCACGTCCCCGTCCACGTCGTAGACCGTGAAGCGACAGCCGAAGACCACCCGGCCGTTGGGGTCGGGCAGGGGATCAACAATCTCGGCCACGGCCAAGAGGTTCTTGATCTCGGCGATCTTGCTCATGATTATGGCGTTGCGCTCTTTGGCGGCGTGGTACTCGGCGTTTTCCGAGAGGTCGCCGTGGGCCCGGGCCTCTTCGATGGCCTTGACGTTGGCCGGAAGGTCCACCTTGCGCAGTTGGTCCAGTTGGTCTTGCAGACTTTTGTGGCCCTCGCGGGTGAGTAGGGTGCGCGACACCGTAACTCCTTACCTGGGGCGGCCCTAAAAAATAAACGGGCAGCCGGGGTTCAAGAAACGGCGCGGACGAAAGCGTCCGCGCCGCCGTGAAAAGGAGTATAACACCAACCTCCCGCCTACTCAACGCCGCCCTTTGTTCAAGCGCGGGGCCAACTTGTTAAGACCGGGGGGCGATGTTATACTAGGCCTCCTGTTCTTGGAGGGGTGGACCGGGGAACCCCCTGAAAGCCCTGGAGCATTTTGCCCCGGCTGAGGCTTGACAGCCGGGGCGGTTTGCTATAGTCAACAGCAGGCCCCAAAGGTGGTCGGACTAATGAAGATCGCGGTGAAGGACATTCAGCCGGAAGGCCTCGCCGTAAACTTCAGCGATAATGCCGCTCAACCGGGGGACCTGGGTCCGCAGGTGGAGGCCATAGCACAAGCGCCCCGGGCCGAGCTTCGCCTGGAACGCGAGGGCGATCTGGTCTTTGCCAAGGGCAGCTACGCCGCGGAGCTGGTGCTGGCGTGCAGCCGGTGCCTGGGGCCCGCGCCCCTGGGCCTGGAGGGCACGGTGGACTGGACCTTCCGGCCCCTGCCCGAGGACGCGCCCGAGGAGTTGCGCCTGGCCGGCGAGGAGATGGAGCTGTCGTTTTATAAAGACGGTGTCATCGACCTGGCCCAGGCCCTTCGGGACGAGTTGGGCCTGGCCCTGCCCATGGCCCCCTTGTGCAGCCAGGCCTGCCCGGGCCTGTGCCCCGTGTGCGGCAAGCCCATTGAAGAGGGCAAGGCCTGCTGCGCCGAAGAGAAGATCGACCCCCGCTGGGCCAAGCTGGCCCAGTTGAAAAAAGAGTGAGTTTGCAACCAACGCGGCACGACCGCGATTAAAGCCGGAGACATTAGAAAATGGCCGTTCCCAAAAGACGTCATTCCACCACCCGCGGCAAAAAGCGGCGCTCCCACGACGCCATCGCCCTGCCCAACACCGTGGCCTGCCCTCAGTGCGGCGAGCCCAAGATGCCCCACCGGGTGTGCCCTTCCTGCGGCACCTACAAGGGGCGCCAGGCGGTGCAGACCGAGGAGTAGGTACTAACTTCTCATGCGCATAGCCCTGGACGGTATGGGGGGCGACAAGGCCCCTGAAGCGGTGGTCAAGGGAGCGGTGCGCGCCCTGAGCGAGAACCCGTCGGATGTGGAAATCATCCTGGTGGGCCAGCCCGAAGCGCTGGAGCCGCTCTTGGAGCGCGAGAGCTACCCCAGCGACCGCCTACATCTGCATCCGGCCACCCAGGTGGTGGCCATGGACGCCTCGCCGGGCACCGCGCTCCGGCGCTTGCCTGATTCCAGCATCCGGGTCTGCTACGACCTGCACAAGAGCGGCGAGGCCGACGCGGTGATCAGCGCGGGCAACTCCGGCGCGGTCATGGCCCTGGGCGTGGTGATCATGGGCCGCTTGGCCGAGGTGGACCGCCCGGCCCTGGCCTCGGTGTTCCCGGCCCTCAAAGGAGCCACCCTGCTCATCGACGTGGGGGCCAACGTGGATTGCACCCCGTTGATGCTCCTCCAGTTCGGCTACATGGGCAGCGTGTACGCCGAAAAGGTCATGGGAGTGCCCTCGCCCAAGGTGGGGTTGTTGTCCATCGGCGAGGAGCCGGGCAAGGGCAACACCGTGGTCAAGCAGGCCGCCGAGCATCTGAACAACAGCGGCCTGAACTTCATCGGCAACGTGGAAGGCCGCGACATGTTCGTGGGCGAAACCCAAGTGATCGTTTGCGACGGTTTCGTGGGCAACGTCTGCATCAAGCTGGTGGAAGGCTTCGCCGACACCTTTGAGTATTTTTTCCGGGAATACATGTCCCACAGCATCAAGGGCCGCCTGGGCGGCCTGTTGCTGCGCGAACAGTTCCGCGACGTGGCCAGCCGCCTGGACTACTCCAACTACGGAGGCGCCCCCCTGCTGGGCATCAACGGGGTCGGGCTCATCGCCCACGGCGCTTCCTCGCCCAAGGCCATAGCCACGGCGGTCAAGGTGGCCGCTGACGCGGTCCGCGCCGAAGTGACCCGCCACCTGGCCGAAGGCCTGGAGCAATACCGCGGCCGCCTGCTGGGGCAGGGCTTCCTCGACTGAGCCCCCTCGCCCCCCGGCGGCAACCATCACTGGGGAGATACGATTCGATGGACTATTTCTTCACCGAAGAGCAGGAGATGATCCGCGACCTTTGCCGGCAGATCGCCGAAGAGCGCATCAAGCCGGTCCGGGCCGAGTTGGATGAAAAAGAGCAGTTCCCCAGCGAGATCATGAAGGCCCTGGCCCAGGCGGACCTGTTCCAGATCATCATCCCCGAGCAGTACGGCGGCTTGGGCGGCGGGTGCCTGGAAAACTGCATCGCGGTGGAAGAGCTTTCCCGCGCCTGCTGCGGCGTGTCCACCAGCTATGCCGCTTCTTTCCTGGGGGCTTACCCCATCCTGCTCTACGGCTCCGAGGCCCAGAAAGAGAAGTACCTCCCGCTCATCGGCAGCGGTGAGCAGTACTGCGCCTTCGCCCTCACCGAGTCCGCCTCCGGCTCCGACGCGGGCTCCATTGCCACCGAGGCCAAGAAGGACGGCGACTCCTACGTACTGAACGGCTCCAAGCAATGGATCACCAACGGCGGCGAGGCGGGCATCTACACCGTCATCGCCATCACCGACCGCTCCAAGGGGCCCCGTGGGGCCAGCGCCTTTATTGTGGAGGCGGATGACCCCGGCTTCAGTGTGGGCAAGAAAGAGACCAAGCTGGGCATCCGGGCCAGCGCCACGGCCGAGCTGATCTTCAACGACTGCCGCATCCCGGCCGATCGCCTGGTGGGCCGCGAGGGCCTGGGTTTCGTGGTGGCCATGCGCACCTTTGACAAGTCCCGCCCCGGCGTGGGCGCCCAGGCGGTGGGCGTGGCCGCGGGCGCCCTGGACGAGGCCGCGGCCTTTGCCCGCACCCGCAAGCAGTTCGGCAAGCCCATCATCACCTTCCAGGCCGTGGCCCACATGCTGGCCGACATGGCCACCGAGATCGAGGCGGCCCGCGCCCTGGTCTACTGCACGGCGCGTTTCATCGACTCCGGGGCCAAGGACTTCTCCAAGGTCAGCGCCATGGCCAAGGTCTTCCCCTCGGACGTGGCCATGCGGGCCACCACCAACGCGGTGCAGGTCCTGGGCGGCCACGGCTACATGCGCGACTATCCCGTAGAGAAGATGATGCGCGACGCCAAGATCCTGCAAATCTACGAGGGCACCAACCAGATCCAGCGCAACGTCATCGGCCAGGAGCTGAACAAAGAGTACGGGCGCAAGTAGGTTCCGGGAGCACTGCCTAATGAAGATCGCGGTTTGCATCAAGCAGGTCCCGGATACGGCCAACGTCAAGCTGGACCCCGAGACCCATACTCTCAAGCGCGAAGGCGTGGAGAGCATCGTCAACCCTTTTGATCTGTTCGCCCTGGAGGCCGCCCTGCGTATTCGGGAGCAGGCCGGCGGCGAGATCGTGGCCGTTTCCATGGGCCCGCCCCAGGCCGAGTCGGTCTTGAAAGAAGCCGTGGGCTACGGCGTGGACGAGTGCCTGCTCTTGAGCGACCGGGCCTTCGCCGGGGCTGACACCTGGGCCACCACCGCCGCCTTGGCGGCCGGAATCCAGGGCCTGGGCGACGTTGACCTGGTGGTCTGCGGCAAGCAGGCCGTGGACGGCGACACCGCCCAGGTGGGGCCGGGCATCGCCCGCCGCCTGGGCATCCCCCACGTGGCTTTCGTAAAAGGTTTCCGCGAAATGGCTGACGGCCGCCTGGTGGTGGAGCGCCAGATGGACGACGGCTTCGACGTGGTGGCCCTGCCTCTGCCCGGGCTCATCACCGTGGTGCGCGAGGTGGGCGAGCCCCGGCCGCCTTCGCTAAAGGGTAAGATGCGGGCCAAGAAGTATCAGGTGCCCATGAAGGGCGCGGCCGAGCTGGGCCTCACGCCCGAGCAGGTGGGCCTGGCCGGCTCCTACACCCAAGTGGTCAAGGTTTTCGCGCCCAGCGTGTCCGGCGACCGCAAGAAGCTCACCGGGCCGCCCCAAGAGACCGGCGCCTCGGTAATCGACGCCCTGGTGGAAAACCAGGTCATCATGCTGGGGAGCTAGGCGCATGGGCGTGATCATCGACAAAGAGTTGTGCACCGGCTGCGGCTCCTGCGTGGACGTCTGCCCCTTCGAGGCCCTGGAGCTCATCGACGACAAGGCGCAAGTCAACGACGCCTGCACCCTGTGCGGGGCCTGCGCCGACGAGTGCCCCGAGGGCGCCATCACCGTGCCCGAGGTGGAGCGCGCGGCCGACGAGCGCGCCGCCAGCGCCAAGGGCGTGTGGGTCTATGCCGAGCAGCGCGGCGGGGCCATGCCCGAGGTGGTGGCCGAGCTGTTGGGCCAAGGGCGCCGCCTGGCCGACGAACTGGGCGTGGAGCTGGGCGCGGCCTTGTTGGGCGCGGGCCTGGACGGCCTGGCCGGCGAGCTCTTCGCCATGGGCGCGGACGTGGTCTATCTGGCCGACGACCCCCGCCTGGGGCAGTTCAACGACGATCTTTACTGCGAGGTCCTGGCCCGGCTCATCACCGAGCACCAGCCCGAGATTCTCTTGGCCGGAGCCACCTCCCTGGGGCGCAGCCTGATTCCCCGCGTGGCCACGGCCGTGGCCACCGGGCTTACGGCGGACTGCACCGGCCTGAGCATCGATCCGGACAAGCGGCTTCTGTTGCAGACCCGCCCGGCATTCGGCGGCAATATCATGGCCACCATCGTCTGCCCCGCCGCCCGGCCTCAGATGGCCACGGTGCGGCCCCGGGTGATGAAGCAGAGCCCGCGCCAGGAGGGCCGCGAGGGCCGCTTGGTGACCCTGGATCTGAAGCCCGAGGACAAGGCGGCAACCGAGGTGCTGGAGGTGGTTCAGGCCATCGACGACCAGGTGAACCTGGTGGGCGCCGAGGTGGTGGTCTGCGGCGGGCGCGGCCTGGGCAAGGCCGAAGGCTTCGAACTGGTGCGCGAGCTGGCCACGGCTCTGGACGGGGTGGTGGGCGCCACCCGCGGGGCGGTGGATTCCGAGTGGATCGGCCACGCCCATCAGGTCGGCCAGACCGGCCGCACCGTGGCCCCCAAGCTCTATATAGCCTTGGGAGTGTCCGGCGCTGTGCAACATCTGGTGGGTATGCAGGGCTCCGAGACCATCGTGGCGGTCAACAGCGACCCCAACGCGCCCATTTTCGACGTGGCTCATTATGGTATAGTAGGTGACTTGTTCGAGGTCGCGCCGGCCATGCTGGCCCGCCTCAAAGAGTTGCGCGGCCAGGCCTAGAGCGCCGCGCCAAGGGAGGGCGACAGTTTGACTGAGCAAGGCAAGGTACATCTGATCACCGGCGGTTCCCGGGGCATCGGGCGGGCCATCGCCCTGGCCCTGGCCTCGGCCGGCGACGTGGTCTACTTCAACCACTTCGACCCCGACGATAGCGCGGCTGAGCAGACCGTGGCCATGCTCAAGGACGCGGGCGTCACCGCCTTTGGCCAGAAGTTCGATATCTGCGACCAGGCCCAGTGCCAGGCGTGGGTGAACGGCGCCTTCGAGGCCCAGGGCCGGGTGGACAACCTGATCAACAACGCGGGCATCACCATGGACGGCCTGCTGGTGCGCATGAGCGCCGAGCAGTTCAACAAGGTCATCCAGGTGAATCTGGTGGGCGCCTTCTACTGCTTGCAGGCGGCGGCCAAGCTGATGATGAAACAGCGCGGCGGCTCCATCGTGGGGCTGGCCTCCATCGCCGGGCAGATCGGCAACCCGGGGCAGGCCAACTACTCTGCCTCCAAGGCGGGGCTCATCGCCCTTACCAAGACCGCGGCCAAGGAGCTGGCTCCGCGCGGGGTGCGGGTGAACGCGGTGGCGCCTGGCTTCATCGAGACCGACATGGTCAACACCATCCCCGAAAAGCTTCAGGAGGCCATGAAGGCCATGATCCCCATGGGCCGGGCCGGCCAGCCCGAGGACGTGGCCGACGTGGTGGCCTTCCTGTGCTCCGATGCTGCCAGCTACGTCACCGGGCAGGTGATCGCCATCAACGGCGGCATGATGATGTAAGGCCCTCTTGGGCGAAGATCGGCAACGCCGCCTTCGGGCGGCGGACATATAGGGATTCAAAGACACGGCGGGCCCCCCGAGGCCCTGACACAAAATGGGAGAATAGGTTTCATGGACGACATCAAGGCAAAAGTCAAAGAGATCATCTGCGAGCAGCTTTCCGTGGCCCCCGAGGACGTGGTGCCCGAGGCATCTTTTGTCGACGACCTGGGCGCGGACTCCTTGGACTTGGTGGAGATGATCATGGCCATGGAAGAGGCCTTTGACGTTTCCATCGCCGACGAGGACGCCGAAAAGATCAAGACCGTCCAGGACGCCTGGGATTACATCGAGAAACTGAAGCAGTAGTAGCCTAGCTCCAGGGAGGGACCCCGGACGGGCGCGGTTTTTCCGCGCCGCCGGCGGGCATGGCATCGGGCGTTTAAGGAGTGATCGTGCAGCGCAGGGTGGTCGTAACTGGATTGGGGCTGGTGACGCCGCTGGGCACCGGCGTGGAAAAGACCTGGGAAGGGCTAAAGGCCGGCAAGAGCGGCATCGGCCCGATCACCAGGTTCGACGTTTCTTCCTTCAAGACCCAGATCGCGGGAGAGGTCCCTGACTTCGACCCCGAGGAGTGGGTGCCCAAAAAGAAGATACGCCGCCTCGATCCTTTCATTCATTTTGCCATCGGCGCGGCCAAGATGGCCTGGGAAATGGCCGGCTTGCCCGAGACCCTGGACGACGAGGTGGCCCCCCGGGCCGGCTGCATCCTGGGCGTGGGCCTGGGCGGCCTCATCACCCTGGAAGAGACCATCCGCATGACCGAACGGGATGGCTACAAAAGGGTGAGCCCCTTCTTCATCCCCAAGCTCATCGGCAACATGGCCCCGGGCGAAGTTTCCATGATCCACAATCTTCGCGGCACCAACCTCTGCGTGTGCACCGCCTGCGCGGCGGGCACCCACGCGGTGGGCGAGGCCATGAAGAACATCCAGCGCGGCGCCACCGACCTTATGGTCTGCGGCGGGGCCGAGGTGGTCTGCACCGCCACGACGCTGTCGGGCTTCGGCGCGGCACGGGCCCTCAGTACGCGCAACGATGATCCCCAGCGGGCCAGCCGCCCCTTTGACCGCGACCGCGACGGCTTTGTCATGTCCGAGGGCTCGGGGGTGCTGATCCTGGAAGAGCTGGAGCACGCCAAGGCGCGCGGGGTGCCCATCCTGGCCGAGCTGGTGGGCTACGGCCTCAGTTCCGACGCCTACCACATGACCGCTCCCGACCCCACGGCCCAGGGCTTCGTGCGCTGCATGCAGATGGCCCTGGAGGACGCCGGCGTCAACCCCGAGGAGCTGGACTACATCAACGCCCACGGCACCTCCACCGACCTGAACGACGCCACCGAGACCAAGGCCATCAAGATCCTGTTCGGGGACCACGCCTACAAGCTGGCCATCTCCAGCACCAAGAGCATGTTGGGCCACATGCTGGGGGCCACCGGCGGGGTGGAGGCGGCGATCAGCGTTTTGGCCCTGCGCGACCAGATCATGCCGCCCACCACCAACTACGAGAACCCCGATCCCCAATGCGACCTGGATTACGTGCCCAACCAGGCCCGCGAGGGCAAGATCAAAACCGTGCTCAGCAACTCCTTCGGCTTCGGCGGCACCAACGCCAGCGTCCTGTTCAAGGTCTACCAACCCTAGGGCGGGCGCGCCGGGCGCGGCCGGAGCTTTTATACAGCGGAGGCTCGCTCATTTGGACTCCAGACCATCCAAGGACGCCTACTATCTGAATCTGGCCCGCGAAGTCAGCCACCGGGGCACCTGCCTGCGCCGCCGCTACGGCGCGGTCATCGTCAAGGACGACCAGATCGTCTCCACGGGCTACGCCGGAGCGCCGCGCGGGGTGGCCAACTGCGTGGACCTTGGCGTGTGCATGCGCCAGGAAATGGACATTCCGCCGGGCCAGCGCTATGAGCTTTGCCGCTCGGTGCACGCTGAAATGAACGCCGTTATTCACGCCTCCAGGGCTCAGACCCTGGGGGCGGTGTTGTATCTGGCCGGTATTGAGGTGGCCGACGGAAAGCCCACCAAGCATCCCGAGCCCTGCCTCCTTTGCCGGCGGGTGATCATCAACGCCGGCATCGCCGAGGTGGTGGTGCAGCCGCGCGACTCGGAGGTCATTCACCTGGACCCCCAGGACTGGATCGACGAGGAGAATCGCGCGGCCAAGCAGGGACTGGCCGCGCCCAAGGTTTTGCCCATGGCCTAGGCTTAGGCGAGGGAAGGGGAGGAAGCTCGTGAGGTGCCCATACTGCGGCAAGCTGGACAACAAGGTGGTGGATTCGCGCGTCAGCAAGGACGCCTCGGTGATCCGCCGCCGCCGTCAATGCCTGGACTGCGACCAGCGCTTCACCACCTATGAGCGGGTGGAGGAGATGGAGACCTACGTGGTCAAGAAGGACGGCAGCCGCGAAGTCTACGACCGCGCCAAGCTCAAGAACGGCATCCTCAAGGCCCTGCACAAGCGGCCGGTGTCCATCGAAAAGGTGGAGTCCTTCCTGGACGCCCTGGAGACCGGTTTCCAGGAGCGCGGCGCCCGCGAGATTCCGGTGCGCGAGCTGGGCGAGGCGGTGATGAACGCGCTCAAGGAGATGGACGACGTGGCCTACGTGCGCTTCGCCAGCGTGTACCGCGAGTTCCGCGACGTGGACGAGTTCATGCGCGAGGTCAAGAAGCTCCTGGCCCAGCGCGAGGAAGACCTGCCAGGGGCCTGATGCCTTTTTCCGATCCACAGCCTATGGACGCCCACTTCATGCTACGGGCCCTGGCGCTCACCCGCCGGGGCCTGGGCTTTTCCTCGCCCAATCCGGCGGTGGGCGCGGTGGTGGTGGCCCATGGCCGCATCGTGGGCCAGGGCTGGCACGCCAAGGCCGGCACCCCCCACGCCGAAGTGCACGCCCTGGCCGACGCGGGCGAGGCCGCCCAGGGAGCCACCATCTATGTGACCCTGGAGCCCTGCCATCACCAGGGCCGCACCCCGCCCTGCACCAGCGCCATCCAGAAGGCGGGCATCGCCCGGGTGGTCTACGGAGCCTCGGACCCCAACCCCAAGGTGGCTGGAGGCGGCGGGCAGTTCTTGGCCGCGCAAGGCCTGGAGGTCACCCCCGGCGTCCTGGCCCAGGCCTGCGAGCGTGAGCACCGTTTTTTCATGACCCACATCACCAAGGCCCGGCCCCACGTGATCCTGAAAACCGCGGCCACCCTGGACGGCAAGACCGCCACGGCCACGGGCCACAGCAGGTGGGTCACCGGCCCGGCCAGCCGCCGCTACGTGCACCGTTTGCGCGGCTGGATGGACGCCATCATGGTGGGCTCTGGCACGGCCCTGGCCGACGACCCGGAGCTGACCTGCCGTCTGCCAAGGGGAGGCAATCCCCTGCGCGTGGTGGTGGACAGCCGTTTGCGCCTGCCTTCCACGGCCAAGGTGCTCTCTCCCCAAGCGCCGGGCTGCCTGGTGGCCTGCGGGCCGGAGGCATCGCGGGAAGACGAGCAGCGGCTGATTGCCGCCGGGGCCGATGTGCTGCGCCTGCCCGCCGGCGAGTCGGGCGGGGTGGACCTGAGCGCCTTGCTGAAGGATCTGGGCGCGCGGGGCATCACCAGCCTGTTGGCCGAGGGCGGGGCGGGCCTAGCCTGGGGCTTGTGGTCCGCTGGCCTGGTGGACGAGGCCATGTACTTCTACGCGCCCAAGGTGGTGGGCGGGGCGAGCGCCCCCTCCATGGTGGCCGGGCCCGGGGTGGAGACCATGAGCGATGCCTTCCGAGTGTCGCGGCCCGTGATGCGGCGCTTCGGGGATGATGTTATGCTTTGCTTTGGAGCGAAAAATGAGCCCGCAACCTGAGCATACACATCATGAGGAGAGAGACATGGGCGATAGCTTCGGCTGGGTGGAGCTGACCACCGACGATCTGGAAGCGGCCAAGGATTTCTACGGCCAGGTTTTCGATTGGAAGATGGAGTCCTTTGGCGAGGCTCCCATGCCCTACTACATTGTCAAAGCCCACGGCAAGAGGCGGGGCGGCATGATGGCCAAGACCAGCTCCCGCACCCCGGTGGCCTGGACCCCCTACGTGGAGGTGGACGACCTCTCGGCCACCTGCGACCGGGTGGAGCGTCTGGGCGGCCGCATCCTCAAGCACAAGACCGCCATTCCCGGCATGGGCTGGTTCGCGGTGGTGCACGACCCCCAAGGCGCGGTCCTGGGCCTGTGGCAGTCGCGCAAGGGCTAGACGAAAGGGGTTAGGCCTTGTTCACCGGATTAGTGGAAGGCACCGGCACCCTGGGGCGCATCAGCCCCTCGGGGCCGGACAGCGTGCTGAGCATCTCCCCGCCCTGGCCGGTGGGGGAGACGGTCCTGGGCGAGTCCATCGCCATCAACGGGGCCTGCCTCACGGTAACCCGCATCACCGGCGAGGGCTTCACCGTGGACGTGTCGGCCGAGACGCTCTCGCGCACCACCCTGGGCAAAATGAGGCCCGGGGCCAAGGTGAACCTGGAGCGGGCCATGCAGTTGGGCGACCGCCTGGGCGGCCACCTGGTCAGCGGGCACATCGACTGCGTGGGCGCCATCGCCAAGCGCGAGGAGGTGGGCGGCTCCACCCGCTTCGAGGTGACCATCCCTCCCGAGCACCTGCGCTTAATGGTGGAAAAGGGCTCCGTGGCCGTGGACGGCATCAGCCTCACCGTGAACTGGGTGGGCCCGGACCGCTTCGGCCTGAACATCATTCCTCACACCATGAGCGCCACCACCCTTAATCTTGCTAAGCAAGGCGATTCTGTTAATATTGAGACCGACTTGATCGGCAAGTACGTGGCCAGGCTGCTGAATCGCGATGAAGCGGAAAATGGCCAGGATCGTTCCGGCCTGAGCGTCGAGGACTTGAGGCGCGCGGGCTGGTAGCCGGGGGCCGGCGCCCCCAGGAGCGGGGCCGTGCAAGGGGTGGAGTTCACAGGCTACTATCCCGGGGTGATCGGCGAGATCACCCGCCTGCACGCCGTCTACTATGCCGACAACTGGGGCTTTGATTTGTCCTTCGAGTCCCAGGTGGGCCGGGAGCTGGCCGAGTTTCTGGCCCGCTTCAACCCGGCCCGCGATTTTTTTGTTGCCGCCCGGGGCCCCCAGGGCCTGGCCGGAGCGGTGGCTCTGGACGGCGAGTTCGCCGAGGGAGCCAGGGTCCGCTGGTTCATCGTGGACCCGGCCATGCAGGGCAGCGGCCTGGGCCGCGACCTGCTGGACATGCTCCTGGGTTTTGCCCGCGCGGCGGGCCACCGGCGACTGTTCCTGTGGACCTTCCAGGGCCTGGAGGCCGCCCGCAAGCTCTATGAGCAGGCCGGTTTCGTCCTGGACGAGGAGCACCGGGTGGAGCAGTGGGGCGACGCCATCATCGAGCAGAAGCTGGTGCTGGAGCTGTAGGCCCCGCCGACTAGAGTAGAGTTTTCCAGCCCGCGCGGCTGATCATGTTAGGAGAAAGTTCATGCCCCTGGCCAGCATCGCAGAGGCCATCGAGGACATACGCAACGGCAAGATGGTCATCCTGGTCGACGACGAAGATCGGGAGAACGAGGGCGACCTCACCATGGCCGCCGAGCTGTGCACCCCCGAGGCCATCAACTTCATGGCCAAGTACGGCCGGGGCCTCATCTGCCTCAGCCTCACCCCGGACATGGTGCAGCGCCTGGGCCTGCCGCTGATGGTGCGCGACAACCAGTCGCCCTTTGAGACCGCCTTCACCGTGTCCATCGAGGCGCGCAAGGGCGTGACCACCGGCATCAGCGCCCAGGACCGGGCCGTGACCATCCGCACCGCAGTGGACCCGGGCGCGGGCCCGGCCGACCTGGTGAGCCCGGGGCACGTATTCCCCCTGCGGGCCAAGCGCGGCGGCACCTTGGTGCGCACCGGCCAGACCGAGGGCTCGGTGGACCTGGCCCGCCTGGCCGGCCTCACCCCCTCCGGGGTGATCTGCGAGATCATGAAGGACGACGGCACCATGGCCCGCATGCCGGACCTGGAGGAGTTCGCCGTGGAGCACGATCTCAAGATCGTGACCATCGCGGACCTGATCTCCTACCGGATGCGCAACGAGTCCTTTGTGCACCGCCGGGCCGAGGTGCGCCTGCCCACCGAGTTCGGCGAGTTTCGCGCCTATGGCTACACCAACGACGTGGACGACCTGGAGCACGTGGCCCTGGTCAAGGGCGAGATCGACCCGGAAAAGCCGGTCCTGGTGCGGGTGCATTCCCAGTGCCTCACCGGTGACGTGTTCCATTCCCGCCGCTGCGACTGCGGCGACCAGCTGGCCCACGCCCTCAAGATGATCGACGACGAGGGCAGCGGGGTGCTGCTCTATATGAGCCAGGAGGGGCGGGGCATCGGCCTGGTCAACAAGCTCCGGGCCTATGAGCTGCAAGACCAGGGGGCCGACACCGTGGAGGCCAACGAGCGCCTGGGCTTCCCGGCCGACATGCGAGACTATGGAATCGGGGCACAGATCCTGGCCGACCTGGGGGTCCGCCAGATGCGCCTGATGACCAATAACCCCAAGAAGATGGTGGGCCTGGAGGGCTACGGCCTTTCGTTGGTGGAGCGGGTGCCCCTGGAGATTCCCGCCTGCCCGGACAACGAAGCCTACCTGCGCACCAAGTGCACCAAGATGGGGCACTTGCTCAAACAGGCCGAAGAGGCCGAATAGGGGGTGAGATGGCCAAGATAATCGAGGGAACCCTTAACGCCAAGGGTATGCGGGTGGCGCTGGTGGCGGCCCGCTTCAACGACTTCATTACCTCCAAGCTGGTTGACGGAGCCCTGGACGCTCTCAAGCGCCACGGCGCGGCCGAGCAGAACCTCACCGTGGTGTGGGTGCCCGGCGCCTTCGAGATTCCCCTGGTGGCTCGCAAGATCGCCGCCAGCGGCAAGTACGACGCGGTCATCGCCCTGGGCGCGGTGATCCGGGGAGCCACCGCGCACTTCGACTTCGTGGCCTCCGAGGTCTCCAAGGGCGTGGCCCAGGTGACCCTGGACACCGGCGTGCCCGTGATCTTCGGCGTGCTGACCACCGACACCATCGAGCAGGCCATCGAGCGGGCCGGCACCAAGGCCGGCAACAAGGGCTCCGACGCCGCCATGGCCGCCATGGAAATGGTGGACCTGCTCAAAAACCTCTAGGCCGCAAGCGGTCGGCAAAGGCGAGGGCCGTGGGCGAAAGACGCAAGAGCCGCGAACTGGCCCTCAAGGTGCTCTATCAGATGGAGCACGGGGACGCATCGGCCGAGGAGGCCCTGGCCAGCTTTGCCGACAACTTTGCCGCGCCGGCGCGGCTGTGGGACTATGCCCGCGAGCTGGTCATGGGCATCAGCGAGCGGGCCTGGGACATCGACGACTCCCTGTCCTCGGCCAGCCGCCGCTGGCGGGTGGAGCGCATGGACCGGGTGGACCGCAACATCCTGCGCATGGCCTGTTATGAGATGCTCTTCGCCGCCGATCCGGTGCCGCCCCGGGTGGCCATCAACGAGGCGGTGGAGCTGGCCAAACGCTACGGGGCCGACGAGTCCCCCGCTTTCATCAACGCGGTGTTGGACTCGCTGATGGCCGCACGGGGCTAGGGCCCATGCCTCCCTCCAGCACCTTCCGCAATCTGCCTTCCGACAAGCAGGACCGCATCCTGGACGAGGCCCTGAGCGAGTTCGCGGCCGTGGGCTACGCCCGGGCCTCGGTGAACCGCCTGGTGGCCCGCCTGGGCATCGCCAAGGGCAGCATCTTTCAATATTTCCGCGACAAGCCCGGCCTGTTCTCCCAGGTCTTCGACTTCGCGGTGGAGCGGGTGAAGAACCACCTGCGCGGGGTGCGCGAGGCCACGCGGGGCCAGGACGTATTCACCCGCCTGGAGAAAAGCCTCCTGGCCGGGCTGGAGCTCATCGACAACAACCCGCGCCTGTTCCAGCTCTATTTGCGCGTGGTCTTCGAAGGCGACGTTCCTTTTCGCGGGCGCCTGCTGGCCTCCATCCGCATCTTCAGCCACGACTACATCATGGATCTGCTCGAGGATGGGGTGGCGGCGGGAGACCTCAGGCCCGACCTGGATTTGGAGCTGGCCGCCTTTGTGGTGGACGCCACCCTGGAGCGTTTCCTGGTGGCCTCGGCCGTGGAGCACATGGACCCGGGCCTGGGCTTGAGCTCGGCCGACGCCCAGCGCGCCGCCGAACTGGCCGCCGGGCTGGTGGGCACCCTGCGCATGGGCCTGGGGGTGCGTCCATGAGCACTTGGCTGCTCATAGTGGCCATGCGGGCCGAGGCCGGGCTGATCATGCCTCGTTTGCGGCCCATCGACGACATAGGCCGGCGTCCGGCTTTCGAAGGGCGCCTGGCCGGGCGCGAGGTGCTCCTGGTGCTCAGCGGCATGGGCCAGGTGAACGCGGCCCAGGCCACCACCGCCGCCCTGGAGGCCCGGCCCGAGGTGCAGGCGGTTATCAACCTGGGCTGCGCCGGCGCTTATGCCCCCAGCGGCCTGGCGCGCGGTCAGGCCGCCCTGGCCACCGAGGCGGTATTCGCCGACCTGGGCGTGGCCAAGGACGGGCGGTTGCACGAGCTGAGCGTGGTGGGCATTCCCCTGTACGGCGCGCGCGGCAAAAACGACGTGTACAACCGGGTGCCCTGCGACCCCGGTCTGGCCGGGCTCATCCTGGCGGCCAACCCCGGCCTGGCGCAGGGAGCCTTCGCCACGGTGGAGCGCATCAGCGGCGACCCGGCCACGGCCGAGGCCATTGCCGGGCGCTGGGACGTGGCCCTGGAAGAGATGGAAGGCGCGGCCGTGGGTCTGGTGGCCCTGCACTATGGCAAGCCTTTCGCCGCCCTGCGCGGGGTGAGCAACCTCGCCGGAGACCGCGACCTGGACGTGGCCGCCGGAGCAGGCGCGGCCATGCGGGCCCTCATGAACCTGGACGCCCCGGCGTGAACGGCCGCGAGATCCAGTTCGGCTTTTCGCCGTGCCCCAATGACACCTTCTCTTTTCACGCGGCAATGCACGGCCTGGTGGACACCCAGGGCTGGCGGTTCGAGGCAAGGTTCGCCGACGTGGAGCAGCTCAACCAGTGGGCCCTGGAGGGCAGGCTGCCGCTGACCAAGCTCAGCTTCCCGGCTTTGGGCCGCGCTTTGGATCGCTACGGCCTGCTTCGCGCCGGGGCCGCCTTGGGCCGGGGCTGCGGGCCTCTGGTGGTATGCCGCCCGGGGTTTGACCTGGCCCGCCTGGGCGAGGTGAAGCTGGCCGTGCCCGGGATCAACACCACCGCCTTCATGCTGCTCAGCCTGTATCTGGGTAAGCCGCCCGACGCGGCCTTTATGGTCTTCGACCAGGTGATGCCCGCCGTGGCCGGGGGCGAGTACGAGGCCGGGGTGATCATCCACGAGGGGCGCTTCACCTTTGGGGCCCACGGCCTGGAGGCTCCCCTGGACCTGGGAGCCTGGTGGGAAGAGACCACCGGCCTGCCCATCCCCTTGGGCTGCATCGCCGCCCGCCGCGATCTGGGGCCCGCCGCGGCCCGCGAGCTGGAGCAGGTGCTGGCCGCCAGCGTGGCCCACGCCTTGGCCAACCCCCTGGCCTCGCGGGAGTACGTCTTGGCCCACAGCCAGGAGATGCAAGACGAGGTGGTGGCCAGCCACATCGGGCTCTATGTCAACGACTTCAGCCAAGAGCTGGGGGAAGAGGGGCTGGCCGCGGTCCGGGAGCTGATGCGGCGGGGCCGCGAGGTAGGCCTGCTGCCCGCTGCCGAAATGCCCCTGTTGGCAAGCCAGGAAAAATTTTGACCAATACCGCCGGCATACGATAAATTTAGGCTGACCCCTTGTGGGGGATTGGCATTTCTTCAGTGGATGAGGAGAAGTTGGAACCCGAGCCACGACGCGGCTTTCTCCAGCGCCTGAAACAGGCCCTGGGGGGAAACAGCGCCAACACATCAGAAGAGCTCGAGCGCGAGATTCACGGCCTGGTTGACCAGGGCGAAGCTCAGGGCCTGATCACCGAGCGGGAAGGCCAGATGATCGAGGCCATCCTCGACCTGGACGAAACCACCGCCGGGCAGATCATGGTGCCGCGCACCGAGATGGCCACCGTGGACGCCACGGCAACCCTGACAGAAACGGTCAAGGTCATCGTGGATTCCGGCCACTCGCGCATTCCCATCACCGGCGAAGACCTGGACCACATCGTGGGCGTGGTGCACGCCAAGGATCTGTTGCCCCATTGGGGCTGCGCCAACGGCGGCGTCTCGCTCACCAAGATCTGCCGCCCGCCATTTTTCGTGCCCCAGTCCAAGCCGGTGGACCAACTCCTCAGCGACTTCAAGCGCAAGCGGGTGCACTTGGCCATCGTGGTTGACGAGTACGGCGGCACCGCCGGCATCGTCACCATCGAGGACGTGCTCGAGGAGATCGTGGGCGAGATCGTGGACGAGTACGACCAGGAGCAGCCCCAGATCATGGAGCAGGCCGACGGCTCCCTGCTGGTGGACGCCCGCCTGGAGACCGAGAAGCTGGCCGAGCACCTGGACATCGAGCTGCCCGCCGAGCTGCCCGAAGGCCGCTTCGAAACGGTGGGCGGCTTCATCACCACCCTCTTGGGCCGGGTGCCCCGCACCCAGGAAGAAGTCAGCTACGGCCCCCTGCGCATGGTGGTTACCGGGGCGGACGAGCGCCGCATCACCCAAGTGCAGCTCCACCACGACCCCCAGGCCCCGCCGTCTCCCCACACGGGGGACTGACCCCTTCATGTCCAGACTGACTGCATGGCGCCCCGGCCGGGGCGCCGCGATCACCGCCATTTTGGGCGGCCTGCTATTGGCCTGCGCTTTTCCGCCAATAAACCTGTGGCCCCTGGCCCTGGTGGGCCTGGTGCCTTTCTTCTGGCTGGCCCGCCGTCTGACGCCCAAGAAGGCGCTGGTGGCCGGCTGGCTGGGCGGCATAACCATGTTCATGGGCCTGGTCTATTGGCTCATCGTGGTGATGATCACCTACGGCGGGGTGCACTGGTCCGCCGCCTTGCTGGCCCTGTTCATCTTTGCCTGGTATTTGGGATCTTATCTGGGCATATTTTGCTGGCTGCTCAGCCTGGGGGCGCGCGGCGGCCTAAGCCTGCTGATCCTGGCGCCTTTGGTGTGGGCGGGCACGGAGTGGGCCCGGGGGCTCATCTTCACCGGGGTGCCCTGGCTGCCCCTGTCCATGGGCCTGGTGAGCCGGCTGGAGCTGGTGCAGAGCGCCGAGCTGTGGAGCACCACCGGCCTGAGCCTCATCCTGGTGCTGGTCAACGCCCTGGTGGCCGAGGCGGTTTTCCCGGCCCGGCCGGACTCGCCCAACTGGCGGCGGGGCGCGGCGGTGGTGTTGGCCATCCTCATCGTGGCGGCGGGCTGGCTCTGGGGCGCCCAGCGCATGGACCAGGTGGAGGCCCAGGCCAAGAGCGCGCCCACTCTGGCGGTGAGCGTGGTGCAGGGCAACGTGCCGCTTGCCATGATGTGGCAGCGCCAGCTGCGGCCCCAGGTGATCGGCCGCCACGCGCGGGCCACCAAGCGGGCCGCCCAGGACAACCCCGAGCGGCCCTGGCTGGTGGTGTGGCCCGAGTCGGCCGCGCCGTTTTATTTCTTGCGCGACGCCCGGCCCAGCATCCCGGTGCTGGAGCTGGCCAAGGAGCTCAAGGCCTATGTAATGCTGGGCTCCCTGGGCGCGGTGAAGGACGGCGACCTGCTGCGGGTGAGCAACCGCTCCTGGCTCATCGGCCCGGACGGCCGCGAGGCGGGCTATTACGATAAGGTGCACCTGGTGCCCTTCGGCGAGTACGTGCCCCTGGGCAAGCTCTTGTTCTTCGTGCGGGCCGTGGCCCAAATCGGGGTGGACTTCGCGGTGGGCAGCCCGGGCAAGGTGCTCATGGTGGGGCCCCTGGCGGTGGGGCCGCTTATCTGCTATGAATCGATCTTTCCGGAGCTGGCCCGCCAGATGCGCCTGCACGGGGCCCGGCTGCTGGTCAACCAGACCAACGACGCCTGGTTCGGCCGCACCAGCGCGCCCTATCAGCATCTGAGCCACTTGCAGCTCCGGGCCATCGAGAACCGGCTGGCCTGCGCCCGCGCGGCCAACACCGGCATATCGGGGTTCGTGTCGCCCAGCGGACGGGTGAGCCAGGCCACGGGCATCTACCGCCCAGGCCTGGAAAGCGCCCGTGTGCCGCTCATGGAACAGAAGACCTTTTTCACCCGCCACGGGGATATAATCGGGCCAGTCGCCCTGGCCGCCGCGCTGCTGTTGGTGCTGGCCGGCTGGTGGCGCGCCCGCAAAAGAGAGGCATGAGTCATGTACGAGGAGCTCAAGGAACAACTCAACGGGCTGTTGGCGCGTCTCAATCTGCTCCAGGAGTATCTTTGACCCCGCGTCCAAGAAAGAGCGCCTGGCAGAGCTGGACAAGCTCATGGCCAAGGACGGCTTCTGGGATGACTCCGACGCCGCCACGGAGGTGATGAAGGAGCGCTCTCTTCTGGAGCAGGGGATCGAGAGCCTGACCGCGCTGAGCCAGCAGGCCGAGGACGCCGAGGTGCTCCTGGAGCTGAGCCAGGAGGAGCAGGACAAGGCAGCGGCCAAGGAGGTCTCGGCCAACCTGGAGGAGCTGGAAAAGGGCGTGGCCAAGCTGGAGGCCCAGCGCCTCTTGGGCGGGCCGGACGACCACCGCGACGCCATCCTGGCCATCAACGCCGGGGCCGGGGGCACCGACGCCCAGGACTGGGCCGAGATGCTCTTGCGCCTCTACACCCGCTACGCCGAGCGCCAAGGCTTCGAGGTGCGCCTGCTGGACTTGCAGGAGGGCGAGGAAGCGGGCATAAAGAGCGCCACCCTGGAGGTCAACGGACACCAGGCCTATGGCCAGCTAAAGGGCGAGGCGGGCATCCACCGCCTGGTGCGCATCAGCCCCTTTGACGCCTCGCACCGCCGCCACACCGCCTTCGCCTCGGTGTCGGTTTCGCCTCAGGTGGACGAGGACATCGAGATCGAGATCAACGACAACGATCTGCGCATCGACACCTACCGCGCCTCCGGGGCGGGCGGCCAGCACGTGAACAAGACCTCCTCGGCGGTGCGTATCACCCACCTGCCTACCGGCACGGTGGTGCAGTGCCAGAACGAGAAGAGCCAGCACCGCAACCGCGATTTGGCCATGAAGGTCTTGAAGGCTCGCCTGTACGAGCTGGAGCTGGAGAAGCTCCAGGCCGAAAAGCAGGAGGCCTACGACAACCAGCGCGAGATCGCCTGGGGCAGCCAGATCCGCTCCTATGTCTTGGCCCCCTACCGCTTGGTCAAGGACCACCGCACCGGGGTGGAGATGGGCAACGTGGACGCGGTCTTGGACGGTGACCTGGAGAGCTTTGTGCAGGGGTATCTGCTCTGGCGCAGTCAGGCTTAAGCTGGGGAATCATTTAGATCGGCACGCGGCGCCGCCCTTTAAGGGCGGCGTTTCTTTTGGTGGGGTTAGTTGCCGGCCCGCTTGAGGTCCTTGGCGTAGCCCACGATGCCTTCGGCGATGCCCTGGGCCACCACGTCGCGGTAGGACTTTTTGGCCAGCAGGCGGTGCTCTTTGGGGTTGGTGAGGAAGCCCACCTCCACCAGGATGGAGGGCATCCGCGCGCCGATGAGCACATAGAACGGCGCCTGCTTTACCTTGAGGTCTTGAATCTTGGCCTTGCTGCGCGCCTTGGCCAGCATGTCGCCGTGCACCGAGCGGGCCAGGCGGTTGGACTCGTTGATCTTGGAGTTGAGCATCAGGTCGTTGAGGATCATCTGCAAGTCGCTGATGGAGCGGGTGGTGGTGGCGTTCTCCCGCGCGGCCACCCGCATGGATTCTTCATCCGAGGCCAGGTTGAGGAAGTAGGTTTCCATGCCGTTGAGGCGGTGGCTGGCCGCCGCGTTCACGTGGATGGAAACGAATAGGTCCGCGTCGCGGGTGTTGGCAAAGGCGGTGCGCTCCTCCAGAGCCAGGTACTCGTCGCGGTCGCGGGTCAAGAGCACCTGCACGCCCATCATCTTCCTGAGCTTGGCGGCCACCCGTTTAGACAGGTCCAGGGTCAGATCCTTTTCCTTCATGCCCTTGTACAGGGCGCCGGTGTCCTTGCCGCCGTGGCCAGGGTCTAAGACCACCCGCTTGACCCCCAGCCCTAAGGCCTTGGCCAGGCTCAGATCGGGCGGGGTCTCATGGGCGCGGCCCCGGGGCACCCGCCGTTCCCTTGCGTTCTGGCGCTTCTGGGCCCTGGCCTTGGCCTGCTCGCCGAAGCAGTCGATCACCACGCGGAAGGGGTTTTCCAGGGTGAAGACCTTGTAGGTGGCCAGGTGCTTGATGTCCAGGACCAGGCGTACCGTGTCCGGGCTGTATTGCCCGGCCCGCGCGGCTTTCAAGAGGCCGTCGCCGATGGGCATGCGGTCGTCGAAGCCCGAGGGCAGGCGCGCGCCTTTGAGGTCCAAGTACAGCCGCCGCGGCTTGTTGTGGTCCGGGTCGCGCTTCAAGAGGGCCGAGTTGTAAGGCACCGGCCGCTCCAGGCCGATGACTACGCGGGTGTAGCTGGGCGTGGACCAGTGACGCAGGCCTTTCACCGTGGCCAGGGCCTTTTCGCCCGGCTTCTGGGCCGGTTTGGCGCTAGGGGTCTTGACCGGCTTGACTGCCGGGGCGGGGGCTGGGGCCTTCTTGCCCTGGTCGCGCTGGCCCGCGGCCAGGCGTTCCTCAAGGGCGTCCAGGCGCGCCTTGGCCCGGGGGGACATGTCGCCCCGGGGGTAGTTCACCGTCACCCGGAGGTATTCCAGATAGGCCTGCTTGGGCTGGCCCGCTTCCTCGTAGAGCCCGGCCAGCATGGTCTGGGCGTCGTCTGCCAGGCGCGAGTCCGGGAAGTGGTTCACCAGGCGCTTGAACAGGTCAACCGCCCGGTCGAAGTCGTCCTGGCGCTTGAAGCGCCGCCAGGCCTGGCCATGCACCCGGCCCATCCACAACAGGGCGCCCGCCGCGAAGGGTCCGTTGGGCGAGGCGGTGTAGACCCGCGAGAAGCGGTCGGCCAGGCTCTGCCAGTTCTGATACACCGACTGGGCCTTGGGGTGCTTGATCAGCCAGTGGTAGTCGGCCCGCGCTTGGTTGTAGACCGCCTTCTCGTCCTGGGCCAGGGCCGCGCCGCCCGCCAAGGCGGCAAGCAGGGCCACAGCCAAGGCGATTATGCTCAGCCTAGTCCAGTTCATCCTGCCACTCGCTGAGCAGGTTCAGGGCCTGCAAGGGGGTTAGGGCGCTTAGGTCCAGCTCGGCCAGCTTGCTGATGAGCGGGTGCCGCTCCGGCGCGAACAGGGCCAGCTGGCCGCCGCCCGCGCTCTGGTCCGGGGAGGGGGCGGGCGGGCCTTCTTGTTCCAGACGGGCCAGCACCTCCCGCGCCCGGGCCAGCACCGGCTCGGGCAGCCCGGCCAGACGGGCCACGGCCAGGCCATAGGAGCGGCTGACTCCGCCCGGGGCCAGACGGCGCAAAAACACGATGGAGCCTTGGTACTCCTTGACCGCCACGTTGAAATTCTTTGCCCGGGGGTGGGTGGCGGCCAGCTCGGTGAGCTCGTGGTAGTGGGTGGCGAACAGCGTCTTGACCCCCACCCCGTCCAGATCGTGCAGATGCTCGGCCACGGCCCAGGCCAGGGACAGGCCGTCAAAGGTGGAGGTGCCCCGGCCCACCTCGTCCAGGATCACCAGGGAGCGCGGGGTGGCCGCGGCCAATATCTGGCTGGTCTCGGTCATCTCCACCATGAAGGTGGAGCGTCCGCCCGCCAGGTCGTCCATGGCCCCCACCCGGGTGAACACGCGGTCGATGAGCGGCAAGTGAGCTTCGTTGGCGGGCACGAAGGACCCGGCCTGGGCCAGCAGGGAAATCAATGCCACCTGGCGGAGGATGGTGGACTTGCCGGCCATGTTGGGGCCGGTGATGATCAGGACCTGCTGTTCATCGTCGTCCAGGTAAACGTCGTTGGGCACGAACTCGCCCTCGGGAAGCATCTGCTCCACCACCGGATGGCGGCCCGCGCTGATGCTTAAGGGGCCGTCCTTGCTCATCACCGGGCGCACGTAGTCGCGGCTGAGCGCCAGGCGGGCCAGCCCGGCCAGCACGTCCACCTCGGCCACGGCCCGGGCGGCGGCCACCAGGCGGGGGCCTTGTTCGGCCACGGCTCCGCGCAGCTCTTCGAACAGGGTCTTTTCCAGCTCCAGGGCCTTTTCCTCGGCCCCCAGCACGGCGGCTTCCTTGTCCTTGAGGGCCGGGGTGATGTAGCGCTCCGCGTTGGCCAGGGTCTGCTTGCGGATGAAGCTCTCGGGCACCTTGTCCAGATGGGTCCGGGTCACTTCGATGTAATAGCCGAAAACCTTGTTGAAGCTCACCTTGAGCGAGGGGATGCCGGTGTCGGCCCGGAGCTCGGCTTGCAGGGCCGCGATCCAGTCCTTGCCCGCGCCGCGCAATTGCCTGAGCTCGTCCAGCTCCTCGCTCACGCCCTGGGCGATGACCCCGCCTTCGGCCAGGGAGGCGGGAGGGCTTTCGCTCAGCCAGTCGTAGAGGCGCTGGGCCAGGGGACCCAGGCCGCCCATCTGGCCCAAGCGCGCGGCCACCAGGGCCGACTGCATGGGCTCCAACAGGGCGCGCAGGCCGGGCAGGGCCAACAGGGCGTCGCGCAGGGAAGCCAGGTCGCGCGGGGTGGCCTGGCCCAGGCTGGCCCGGCCCACCAGACGGGGCAGGTCGGGCAGCTCGCGCAGGGCCTCTTGCAAGGCGTCCAGGAGCAGGGGATCGCCCACCAGCTCCTCCACCGCCTGGTGGCGCGCCTCGATGGCTTCTAAAGAGCGCAGGGGGAAACCCAGCCATTGCTTGAGCAGGCGTCCGCCCATGGGCGTTGCAGTCATGTCCACCGCGTTCAAGAGCGAGCCCGTGCGCCCGCCGCCCGCGATGGCGCGGTAAAGCTCCAGGTTGCGCTGGGCCGTGGCGTCCAGGACCAGGTGGGTCTGCACCCGGTAGAGGCCCAGCGGTTCGATGTGCTCCGGGCTGGTGCGCTGGGTGCTCAAGACCGCGGACCAGGCCAAGGCCGCCGCGATGAGCGCCGGCTCCCAGTCCTCTTCCTCCGCCTCCTCGGGCAGGCGGGCCTCCAAGAGCTGGCGGGCCTGGCCGGGGGTGGGCGGGCGGCCTGTGGCCAGGCTGCGGGGCAACTCGGCCGCGCCGGGGCCCAGGTCGCCCAGGCCAGGGTGGGCCGCCTGGCTCTCGGCGATCACCAGCTCGGCGGGCTCCAAGCGGGCCAGCTCGTCGGCCAGGGCCGGGCCGGGCAAGAGGGTGGTGGCCATGAACTCGCCAGAGGCCAGATCCAGGCAGGCCAGGCCCAGGCGCTCGCGGCCCAGGAACAGGGCGGCCAAATAGCGGTGCTCCCTGGCGGGCAGGTGGTTGGGGTCGATGAACATGCCCGGGCTCACCACCCGGGTGATCTCACGCTTGACCAGCCCCTTGGCCTGCTTGGGGTCCTCCACCTGGTCGCACACCGCCACCTTGTGGCCCGCTTCCACCATCTTGGCCAGGTAGGCGTCCACCGCGCGGTAGGGCACCCCGCACATGGGGATGGGATCGGGGTGACCCTTGTCCCGGCTGGTCAGGGCGATGGAGAGCACCTTGGAGGCGACGATGGCGTCGTCAAAGAACATCTCGTAGAAGTCGCCCATGCGGAAGAACAGAATGCAGTCAGGCACCTGCTCCTTGAGCTCGAAAAATTGGCGCAGCATGGGGGTGTCCCGGGCGGGACTGGGCGAGGCGGAATTGGAACGGCTGGGGCCTTGAGCGGAATCGGGCTGCACGGCGCGGCTCATGGTTGGCGAGGCACCACTCCTAAGAGGGTTTCAGGGTTCCTGCTGTCCACTAACATAGCAGAAATAAAGGCCTTACGCCAGGAGCCCCCTAGCGGACCCGGGGCAACATGCTGTCCCAGCGGTGGCAGCGGGGGCATTTCCAGGTGAGCTGGTGCGAGACGAAGCCGCACTGGCTGCACTGGTAGCGCGCCTGGTCGCCCTCGATCTCGTCCAGCAGCTGGGCATAGGCCTCCAGGGCCCGGCCCCGGTCGCCGTCGGCCAAGAGGATGCGGCCGCGCAGGCGGTGGGCGTCGAGCAGATGGGGCGCCCGCTCCACGGCCATGTCCACCACCTCCAGGGCCTTGTCCTGGTCCTGGTGTTGGGCATAGTGCTGGGCCAGGGCCATGAGGGTGGGCACCTCGGCGCTGGCCGGGTCAATCTCCCCGAAGAAGCCCTCGGCCGCCTTTTCGCCCAGCTCCTCCTCGGCCGAGTTCACCCGCATGATCACCAGGTGGGCGTACTGGGGCGAAAGCTTGACCGCCTTCTTCCACACCCCCAGGGCCTTGCGGGCCCGCCCCCGGGCCAGCTCCAAATCGCCCAGGTGCAGATAGGCGTCCAGGCAGTTCTTGTCCACGTTGATGGCCTGGCTGAAGGCGTCTTCGGCCCGGTCCAGCTGGCCTGAGACCATCAACTCCTTGCCCTGTTCGGTCTTGTAATGGGCCAACACCGGGCGGCTGTCGCTCTTGGTCAGGCGGTCCAGGCGCTTGCGGGCCTCGAAGGCGCCCTCCCAGTCGCGCATCTCCTCGTAGAGGGTGGCGATCTGGCGGGCGGCCTCGATGTGGCGCTGGTCATTCTTCAAGACCTCGTCAAAGGCCTCGGCCGCGCGGTTGAACAAGCCGCCTTTCTTGTAGTCCAGGCCCAGGTCGTAGACCGCCTGGAGGTGGGACTTGGCATCAAGGTTGGGCCGGGCGATGATGCTCTGGCGGATGCGCACCGCCCGCTCGATCTCGCCCTTTTGCCGAAACAGGTTGCCCAGGACCACGTAGGTCTCCACCGTGTCCGAGTTCAGGGTCACCGCCTTGGTGAACTCCTCGATGGCCTGGTCGGTGTGGTCGGCCATGAGGTGGCTGATGCCCCGCATAAAGGCGTCGTCGCTGGCGCTGCGCCCCGGGCCCCGCTCGGAGGACTGGGCCGCGGCCTGGGCCTTGCCCGAGCGCCCGGCCAGCCAGCCGACGAGCCAGCCTATGATCAGCAGGGCGACGCCGGCCACCAGATGGGCCGTGGTCAGGCTGTAGCCCTGCCAGGTGAATAGCACCGTAGACATGATCTAACGCTTGTCCTTGTCCGGAGCCGCCCCTGGCTCCTCGGCCTGCTCCAGGGCGGGCAGTTCGCTCTCGGCCTTGGCCTCGTTGGCGCTGAAATCGTCGGTGGGGGTTATGCCCCCGGTGCCGGCCACCATCCCCTCGCCGGTCACCGGCAGGTTCCTCAGGCTGTTCAGCTCGCGCCGAAGCTCCTCGGTCTTCTTGACCTGGGCCTTGACCTGGCGGCGCAGGCGGAAGCGCTCGCTGATGCCCACCAGGCTGGCGGCCAAGAGCCCCACGAAGAAGGCCAAGAGGATTACCAGGTAGGTGGGGTAGGGCGTGGACTCCCACTTGACGAACAAAAGGTTCAAGCGGATGCCCAGGGGATGGCTCAGCGGGGTGATGTTCTGGATCATGAAGATGATGGCCAGAGCCACCACCGCCGAGAGTATGATCACCTTGATATAGCCCATGGTCGGCCTTTCTATTTTAGATCGGCGAAATAGGGGCGCAGATTCTCGTAAGTGGCGCGGATGTGCTCGGGGATCACCCGCACCTCGCCGAAGACGGTCATGAAGTTGGTGTCGCCGCCCCAGCGGGGAACCACATGGAAGTGCATGTGCTCCTCGATGCCCGCCCCGGCCACCCGGCCCAGATTCAGGCCCACGTTGAAGCCCTCGGGATGCATGATTTCCCTAAGGGCCTGCACGCTCAGGCGCACCGTGGCCAACAGGTCGGCCATTTCCTCGGGGCTCAGCTGGTCCAGGCCGGGCAGGTGCCGCCGGGGAGCCACCAGGAGGTGGCCGTTGTTGTAGGGGTACTTGTTCATCATCACCAGGCTATGCTCGCCCACGCCGAGCACCAAATCGTCGGCGCCCTTGCCGTCGCCGGCCAGGCAGAAGATGCAGCCCTCGGGTTTGTCCTCATCCAAAATGTAGGTCATGCGCCAAGGGGCCCACAGGTTTTCCATCAGCTACTCCCCTAACTTTAGCACGTGGCCGGTGATCTCCTGGTCTAATTCCAGGATGCCCACCGTGCCGCTACCCAGGAAGCCCTTGGCATAAGATCCTGGGTTAAATAACAGTATACCTTGCTTTACCAGGTTGGTGGGGCGGTGAGAATGTCCGAAGACCACCGCGTCCACCCCGGTGAATTCGTTCAGCACCCGGCCGGGCAGGCCCATGGGCGAGCCCCAGCCGTGGATCAAGCCGATCTTGAAGCCGCCGACGCCGACCACCCGCTTGATGGGCAGGTTGGCCCGGATGGCCGGGCCGTCCATGTTGCCCGCTACGGCCACCACCTCCACCCCGTCCCAGGCATCCAGGACCGCGGGATCGGTGATGTCGCCAGCGTGCAGGATCATCTCCACCCCGGCGAAGGCCTCGGCGGTGCGGCGGGCCACTTCCGGGTCATAGCCGGTGAGGTGGGTGTCGGATATCACCCCGATGCGCTTCATGCCGCGTCTCCCAGGGGGGCCAGTTCCAGCTCACCCCAGGCGGCCAGCTTGGAGCCGATGACGATGAGCGCGCCCAGCACCCCCGGCACGCCGGAAACCCAGTCCAGGGCGCTCTCCAGGTCACGGACGCTTTTGACCCGGTTGCCCAGGGCGGTGGCTGCCGCGTCGGCCAGGGCCCCGTCCTTGGCCTTTACCGTGGCCGCGTCGGCCTTGCCCAGGGAGAGCGAGTGCCCCACCGTGCCCGAGCTGGTGCCCAGGCACAGGGGCATGTCATCGGCTGCGATCTTTATGCCCAGGCGGCCGGAGATGGGCGAGTCGCCCGCCTCCAGGCCCACGGTGATGTGGCGTGCGGCGCCCAGAAAAACGTCGCCGCCGTTCTCCACCAGCACCTCGTCCGAGAGCTCGCCCAAACGGCGGCCCACTTCCTGGGCGATGGCTCCGGCCACGGCGGCCATGGGCCCGGTGCCCGCGGCCCGGCCCGCGGCCAGCATGGCCTGCATCACCGGCGGGGCGGTGGGGTCCGGTGGCAGGGGCTCCAGGGAAGTGAGCGCTTCGGGGTTTTCCAGCAGATAGCGCTCCAGGCCCCGGCGCACCGCCATGATGGCCTCCACCGCCTCCTGGGTCAGGTCGCGCGAGGCGGTGATCCAAAGGTCGGTTTCCTTGACCCGGGCGGTGAAAGAGGCCAGAGAACGGCCCCCGCATTTAACCCGGTAGATTCTTTCTTGGAATTGAGGCAAGCCCACCACCCTCCACCCGCCGCGCCGCGCGGGCGGTTCCTTCTTATAGACCAGCCCCTTGCGCGTGTCAACGAAAGCGGATAAGGGGCCCGCTTGGCTGAACCCGGGGTGCGAATTGGTCCCGAGCGCTCGGTCGGCCTTTCTTGACTTGTTCTCTATTGTCGGCTAAGTAGAGGAGGATTAGGGCGAAAGGAGGGGCATGAACAGCCGCCGCTTGGCCCGGCTCATGGACATTATCTGCGATATCAAGGCTCATCCCCGTCGCAGCCCCGACGAGATGTGCGCTCGGCTGCAGATATCCCGCCGACAATTTTACAAAGACCGTGACACTTTGTTGGCCATGGGCTTCGGGTTCCACTATTCCCGTGGCCGGGGGGGCTTCGTCCTGGACAAGGAGACTACCTTCAACGTCCAGGGCATGAGTTTGGCCGAGCTGTTCGCCCTGATCCTGGCGGTTCGCGAGCTTACCCGCCTGAGCGACTTCTCCCTGGCCATGGGCGCGGTGGCCGGCCTGCGCACCCTGGTGCGCCAGCTGCCCGACGGGGTAAGGGATTGGTTCGACGAGGCAGTGGACGGGGTGGTGGTGGCCGACGGCTTCGGCTGCGACTCCGAGGTGCTCACGGCCCTGGAGGAAGCCATCCGGGGCGAGTGGCAGGTGGTGCTGGTTTTGGAGCAGGGCCATGGCGAGAAACGCCTGACCGTGGCCCCCCGCCAGCTCTATCTGCGCGAGGGCACCCTGTTCCTGGAAGCCAGCGGGGACGAGCTGGGCGAGAGCGGCCTGGTGTCCCTGTCCCGGGTGCGCCGGGTGATCAGTACGCCGATTTTCACCGCCCGCCGCCGGGAAGAGGGGCCCGGCGCGCCGGCGGAAGAGTAATTGCAAGCGGAGAGAGGACATCCGGGGCCACAGCGGCCGCCGGAGAGGAGAATAGTTTGCTCATGCGCGAAGTAGTTATCGTCAGCGCCTGCCGCACGGCGGTGGGGTCTTTCCTGGGCGGGCTTTCCAGCCTGAGCGCCAATCAGCTCGGCGTGGTGGCCATCAACGAGGCCATCAAGCGGGCGGGCATCGACCAGCAGGCGGTGGACGAGGTGATCATGGGCTGCGTGTTGCCCGCCGGTCTGGGCCAGAACCCGGCCCGCCAGGCCACGCTCATGGCCGGGCTGCCTTACGAAGTCGGCTGCATCACCGTGAACAAGGTCTGCGGCTCGGGGCTCAAGGCGGTGATGCTGGCCGCCCAGGCCGTGGCCTGCGGAGATGCGGACGTGGTGGTGGCCGGGGGCATGGAGAGCATGTCCAATGCGCCCTACCTGCTGCCCAAGGCGCGCACCGGCATGCGCATGGGCGACGGCAAGGCCATCGACTCCATGGTGCATGACGGCCTGTGGGACCATATCAATGATTTCCACATGGGCATGAGCGCCGAACTCTGCGCCGAGAAGTACGGGGTCAGCCGTATGGACCAGGATTTGTTCGCCTTCGAGTCCTACGAGAAGAGCCTCAAGTCCGCCGAAGAGGGCCGCTTCGACGCCCAGATCGTGCCCGTGGAGATACCTCAGCGCAAAGGCGAGCCCAAGGTGGTCAAGCGGGACGAGGGGCTCATGGCCCCGGACCTGGACAAGCTGAGCTCGCTCAAAACGGTTTTCAAAAAAGACGGCACGGTCACCGCGGGCAACGCCTCCAGCCTCAACGACGGGGCGGCGGCGGTGGTGGTGATGAGCGCGGAGCGGGCCAAGGAGCTGGGCTGCTCCCCCATGGTCAAGGTGGGGGCCCAGGGCGCGGCGGGCATCGATCCCAAGTACGTGCTTGTAGCCCCCATCTGGTCCATCCCCAAGGTGGCGGCCAAGCAGGGCATCGCGCCCACCGACATCGAGCTCATGGAGGTCAACGAGGCCTTCGCCTCCAGCTCCATCGCGGTGCAGCGCGAGCTGGGCCTGGACCCGGAGCGCATCAACATCTACGGCGGGGCCCTGTCCATCGGGCATCCCATCGGCGCCTCGGGGGCCCGGGTCTTGACCACCCTGATCTACGCCATGAAGGACACCGGCGCTGCCACGGGCATGGCCAGCCTGTGCCTGGGCGGCGGCGAGGCGGTGAGCCTCATTTTGGAGAACATCTAGCGCGCCGCGACAGAGGCGCGGATTAATATTTCATAACACCAATACAACCGGAGATCGGCAGAGGAGCAATCATGAAAGAAGTAGTTATCGTAGGCGCGGCACGCACCGCGGTGGGCCGTTTCGGCGGTATGTACACGGACGTTTCGGCGGTGGACCTGGGCGTGATCGCGGCCAAGGCCACCCTGGAGCGCGCCGGGGTGGATCCCTCGGCGGTGGACGAGGTCATCCTGGGCAACGTGCTGGGCGCGGGGCTGGGCCAGAACGTGGCCCGCCAGGTGCAGGTGCACGCGGGGATGCCGGTGGAGTCCAACGCCTTCACCATCAACAAGGTCTGCGCCTCGGGGCTCAAGAGCGTGATGCTGGCGGCCCAGGCGGTCAAGTGCGGCGACAGCCGCATGGTGCTGGCCGGCGGCACCGAGAACATGACCCAGGCTCCCTACCTGCTGCCCAAGGCCCGCTGGGGCATGCGCATGGGCGACGGCAAGGTGGTGGACTCCATGGTCCACGACGGCCTGTTCGACATCTTCAACAAGTACCACATGGGCATCACCGCCGAGAACGTGGCCGAGAAGTTCGACATCACCCGCGAGGACCAGGACAAGCTGGCCGTGACCAGCCAGAACCGGGCCGAGGCGGCGATCACCTCCGGGCGCTTCAAGGAGGAGATCGTTCCGGTGATCATCCCGCAGCGCAAGGGCGACCCCAAGGTGGCCGACACCGACGAGCATCCGCGCTTCGGGGCCAGCCTGGAGGCCATGGCCAAGCTGCCGGCCGCCTTCAAGAAGGACGGCACCGTGACCGCGGGCAACGCCTCGGGCATCAACGACGGCGCGGCCTGCGTGCTGGTGACCACCCGCGACGCGGCCGAGGCCGAGGGTCTCAAGGTCATGGCCACCATCAAGAGCTACGGCTGGGGCGGCGTGGACCCGGCTTACATGGGCATCGGGCCCATCGCGGCCACCAAGGCGGCCCTGGCCAAGTATGACGGCAAGGTGGGCGACCTGGACCTGATCGAGGCCAATGAGGCCTTTGCCACCCAGGCCCTGGCGGTCATCAAGGAGCTGGGCTTCGACCCCGAGATCGTCAACGTCAACGGCGGAGCCATCGCCCTGGGCCATCCCATCGGCGCCTCGGGCTGCCGCATCCTGATCACCCTGCTGTATGAAATGATCAAGCGCGACGCCAAGCAGGGCCTGGCTACCCTGTGCATCGGCGGCGGCCAGGGCGCGGCCCTGGTGCTGGAGCGCTAAGGCCCAAAGCGAGAGGGGAAAGCACAATGGACTATGAAATGATCCTGTTCGAGACCCAGGGCCCGGTGGCCGTGGTCACCATCAACCGTCCCAAGGCCATGAACGCCCTGAGCCCCCAGGTGGTGGCCGAGATCGACCACGCCATGAAAGCGGTGATGGCCGATGACGACCTGCGCGTGGTGGTCCTCACCGGCGCAGGCGATAAGGCCTTCGTGGCCGGGGCCGACATCGCGGCCATGAGCAAGATGACCCCCCTGGAAGGCCGGGCCTTTTCCCGCGCCGGCCAGAAGGTGCTCTTCGACCTGGAGAACATGGCCAAGCCGGTGATCGCGGCGGTGAACGGCTTCGCGCTGGGCGGCGGCTGCGAGATCGCCATGGCCTGCGACTTCATCTACGCGGCGGACAACGCCAAGTTCGGCCAGCCCGAGATCAACCTGGGCATCATCCCCGGCTTTGGCGGCACCCAGCGGCTCAGCCGCCTGGTGGGCAAGAACTGGGCCATGGAGCTGTGCCTCACCGGCGCCATCATTAGCGCGGCCGAGGCCAAGGAGATCGGCCTGGTCAACCGCGTGTTCCCCGGCGAGGAGCTCATGGCCGCGGCCATGAAGACCGCCCAAGGCATCGCGGCCAAGGGCCGGGTGGCCACCCGGGCCATCAAGGAGCTGATCAACCAGGGCTACGACATGTCCCTGGAGCGGGCCATCCCCATGGAGGCGGAGTGCTTCGCCACCTGCTTCGCCAGCCCGGATCAGGCCGAGGGCATGGGCGCCTTCCTGGAGAAGCGCAAGCCCGATTTCAAGGGCGGACTGGACAAGTAATTGCGCACGGCCCCGAAGGCTCATAACGCCTTCGGGGCCGTTGTCGTATAAGATAACCCCTAATAACCAAACGCCACCGCCTCGGGCGGCGGGCGTCCGCGCGGCATTTTTTTCTTTCGAGGTGTAAGCCATGAATTTCGCTTTGACCGAAGAACAACAGATGGTCAAGGACACGGCGGCCCGGATCGCCGACGAGGACCTGAAGCCCAAGGCGGCGGAGTTTGACCAGTCCCACCAGCACCCAGCCGAGGCCTGCCAGGCCCTGGGCGAGCTGGGCTTCATGGGCATCGCGGTGCCCGAGGAGTACGGCGGCGCGGGCATGGACTACGTGTCCTACGTCCTGGCCCTGAGCGAGATAAGCCGGGGCGACGCCAGCGTGGGCGTGATCATGAGCGTGAACAACTCGCTCTACTGCTTCCCGGTGATGACCTTCGGCAACGAGGAGCAGAAAAAGGCCTTCCTCACCCCGGTGGCCTCCGGCGCCAAGATCGGCTGCTACGGCCTCACCGAGGCGGGCGCGGGCTCCGACCCGGCCTCCATGCGCACCACCGCCGTTTTGGACGGCAACGAGTGGGTGATCAACGGCGAGAAAAAGTTCATCACCAACGGCAACGTGGCCTCTTATGCCGTGATCGCGGCGGTGACCGACAGGGCCGCCGGGGCCAAAGGCATCAGCTCCTTCGTGGTGGACCTGGAGAACACCAAGGGCTTCTCCGTGGGCCGGGTGGAGGACAAGCTGGGCATCTGCGCCAGCGGCACCTCGGAGCTGGTCTTCGAGGACGCGCGCATACCCAAGGAGAACCTGCTGGGCCAGGAGGGCGGCGGCCTCAAGCAAATGCTCACCACCCTGGACAGCGGCCGCATCGGCATCGGCTCCCAGGCTCTGGGCATCGGCAAGGCGGTGTTGGAAGAGGCCATCCAGTACGCCGGCGAGCGCGAGCAGTTTGGCCGGCCCATATCGGCCTTCCAGGCCATCCAGTGGAAGCTGGCCGACATGGCCGCGGCCCTGGAGGCGGCGGAGCTTCTCTTGCTCAAGGCCGCCTGGATGGAAGACCAGCACATGCACTTTGAGAAGAACTCGGCCATGGCCAAGATGTTCGCCTCCGACGCGGCCATGAACGCGGCCATCGAGGGCGTGCAGATCCTGGGCGGCTACGGGTACTGCAAGGAGTACCCCATGGAGCGCCACATGCGCGATGCCAAGATCACCCAGATCTACGAGGGAACCAACGAGATCATGCGCCTGGTCATCGCCCGCAACCTGCTGAAAAAGAAGTAGGGCGCAAGCCAAGGAGAGGAGACGGCCCCGGCCGGATTCATGACAGCCCAAGAGAGAGCAGACAAAGTCCTGGCCGGTGACATCCGGGCCATCGCCCGGCTGATGCGCGACATCGACGACGGCGAGCCGGGCTGGCGCGAGGTGCTGGCCTTGCTCTATCCCCATGCGGGCCACTCCCGCATCATCGGGCTCACCGGCTCGCCGGGGGTGGGCAAGTCAACCCTCACCGATGTCCTGGTGGAGCGCTTCCGCGCGGCGGGCCTCACCGTGGGCGTGGTGGCGGTGGACCCCACCAGCCCCTTTTCGGGCGGGGCCATATTGGGCGACCGCATCCGCATGCAGCGCCATGCCACCGACGAGGGAGTGTTCATCCGCTCCCTGGCCACCCGGGGCCACTTCGGCGGGCTGACCGCCTCGGCCCGGGGCGTGGTCACGGTCATGGAGGCCATGGGCCGCGACGTGATCCTGGTGGAGACCGTGGGCGTGGGCCAGGACGAGGTGGAGATCGTGCGCATGGCCGACACCACGGTGATCGTCACCGTGCCCGGCCTGGGCGACGACATCCAGGCCATCAAGGCGGGCATCCTGGAGGCTGGCGACATCTTCGTGGTCAACAAGATGGACCGCGACGGGGTGGGGCGCACCGTGCAGGAGCTCAGGAACATGCTGGCCCTGAGCGGCGGGCATGAGCGCCGGGCCGGTTGGGAGCCGCCGGTGCTGACCACCAGTGCCCTGGACGGCCGGGGCCTGCCCGAGCTGATAGACGCCTTGGACGGGCACGAGAAGGTGCTGGCCGCCGACGGGGGCAAGCTCTTGAAGGCCCGCCGCCGCGAGGGCCTTAGGCGCGAGCTCTTGGACCTGATCCAGAGCGGCATCATGGAGCGGCTGGTGGCCCGCCTGGAAGCGGGCGATGGCATGGCCCCCTTGGTGGAGCGGGTCATGAGCGGCGGCGAAGACCCTTACTCGGTTAGCGACGAGGTGATTAACAAGGCCCTGGGCGAGTAGCCCAGCGGGCGGGAGCGGAAAATGGCACGCAAGGTCAAACGGCAATCCCTGGGGCAGCGCATCGGCCGCCTGCGGGAAAGCCAGGAAATGAGCCTGGAGACCCTGGCCAACATGACCGGGCAATCGGTGGAGACCCTGGCCCAGATCGAGAAGGACGAGAAGATTCCGCCCGTGGCCTTGCTGCTAACTCTGTCGCGGGCCCTGGAAGTGGACAGCGGCGAGCTACTCAAGGACGAGGACGAGGCCGAGGCTGCCGAGCGCCGCGTGGAGGCGGTGAAGAAGCGCACCGACCGCTACTCCTACCGCGTGCTCACCCCGGAGGCGGGCCACCGCCACCTCAAGAGCTTCCTGGTTACCATCGACCCCACCAGCGACCTGGAAGGCGCGGGCTATCAGCACGAGGGCGAGGAGTTCGTCTACGTGCTCTCCGGCGAGGTGGAGGTCAAGGTTGGCCAGAACCTCAACCGTCTCGCGGTTGGCGACAGTCTGCATTTCAACTCCAGCCTGGTGCACACCCTGAAAAACCCCGGCGACGAAACCACCGAGCTGCTGGTCGTACTCTACACTCCATAAAGCCGGGAGCGCGCCATGGCCTTTGTGCTCAGCGAAGAGCAGGTGATGATCCAAACCCTGGCCCGGGACTTTGCCAGGGAGGTGCTTTTGCCCACCGCCGCCGCGCGCGACCGCAGCCATGAGTTCCCCCGCGAGAACCTGTTGCAAATGGGCGAGCTGGGCTTCATGGGCATGATGGTGCCCGAGAAGTACGGCGGGGTGGGCGTGGACACGGTGAGCTACGCCCTGGCGCTCAGCGAGATCGCCTATGGCTGCGCCAGCACGGCGGTGGTGATGAGCGTGCACAACTCCATCGCCTGCGAGGCCATCCTGCGCTTCGGCTCCGAGGAGCAGAAGCAGCACTGGCTGCCCCAGATGACCAGCGGCGATTGCATCGGCGCCTTTGCCCTCACCGAGCCCGGCGCGGGCTCAGACCCCTCCAGCCAGCGCACCAGCGCGGTGCTGGACGGCGACGAATGGGTGATCAACGGCACCAAGCAGTTCATCACCACCGGCAAGAACGCGGGCGTGGTCATCGTCACCGCGGTCAACGACAAGAACAAGCGGCACCGGGGCATAAGCGCCTTTCTGGTGCCCAAGGGCACGCCGGGCCTGATCGTGTCTCGGCTGGAGGACAAGCTGGGACTGAGGGCCAGCGATACCGCGCAGTTGGTGTTCGAAGACTGCCGCATCCCGGCGGAGAACGTGCTTGGCAAGCCGGGCGACGGCTTCCGCGTGGCCATGACCTGCCTGGACGGCGGACGCATCGGCATCTCGGCCCAGTCGGTGGGCGTGGCCAGCGCCTGTTTGGACGAGGCCATCGACTTCACCCGCAACCGGGAGCAGTTCGGCCGGGCCATCAGCGACTTTCAGGGCATCCGCTGGAAGCTGGCCGACATGGCCACCCAGATCGAGGCGGCGCGCCTTTTGTGCCTCAACGCGGCCAGCCTCAAGGACCTGGGCAAGCGCTACTCCATGCAGGCCTCCATGGCCAAGCTCTTCGCCTCAGAGATGGTGCAGCAGGTGGCCGGCCAGGCCATTCAGATGCACGGCGGCTACGGCTTCAGCACAGAGTACAGCGCGGAGCGCCACTACCGCGATGCCCGGGTGTTCACCATCTACGAAGGCACCAGCGAGATTCAGCGCATCGTGATCAGCAACAACCTGATCGGCCCGCCCATGGTGCGATAAGAGTTAGCCGAGTATTGGCGGAGGGGAAACTTTTTTGGAAAAAAGTTTCCCCTCCGCGCCACCCCTTCAAAAAACTTCGCCGGATATTGCCCGAGGCAATATCCGGCCGTTGTTTTGGGCGGGGGACAACGTACAACTCAAGCATTCTGTTGCAGGCCGAGATTGCCGCGTCGCCGCTGGGCAGCGGCTCCTCGCAATGACAATGGTGGATATATAGACAACGTTGTCATTGCGAGGCGCGGCCATGGCCGGGCCGAAGCAATCTCTGCAACGAGTTGATGGTTAGGTGGAAATCGGGTGGTGCGCTAAATGAGAAAGGCAAGACAGCCCATGCTTCCTTGCCCCTTCCTTGCCAACCTTCCTAACTCTTAGCTCTTGAAGCTACTCAAACGGCTTGCTGGTGTAGCGGTAGGCGCGGAGTTTCTGCTCGGCATTGTCAAAGGTGAGCCACAGGCGCTCCTTGACCACGCCTGCTGTCTTTTCCTTTAGCCAGTAGGCGGTGAAGCGCTTGTCTGCGTGGTCCACGCTGGTGGGCTGGCCCCAGCGGGCCACGGCCTGGTCATAGGTGAGCACGCCCACGTCCTTGGCCAGCTCCTGGTCCACGTTGCCGAAGTGGCTGGCCGTGTTGCAGGCCGAGGCTAGCAACAGGCAGAAGAGCAGGGCGCTGGCGATACCGGCGCGGGACATGCCTAATCCCCCGCCAGAACCGGCTCCACCACCGGGTGGCCGAAGAGCTGGTTAACCGAGTCGATAAGCGCCGGGTCGGCGGCCACGCGGTACTGGCCGGGCAGCACCAGGGTGGCGGTGCCCTTGCCCGGCACCTTGAGGTGCAGCGACACCCGGCAGGTGCCGGGGTGCTTGTCCAGGGTTTGCCTGAGCAGCACCAGCTTCTCGCGGGTGAGGCCCGTGGCCTCCAGCTTGAGGCGCAAGCGGGTGGTGCGGGTTTGGGCCGCCGAGCTCAGCGGCTCCACAGAGGTGGCTTTCACCTTTACCCCGCGCTCGTCCTTGTCCACCGTGCCCTTGACCAAAAGCGGTTCGTCGCCCTTTAAAAACTCCTCGGCCTTGGCAAAGCAGTCCGGGAAGCAGATCACCTCCACCGTGCCCTTCAGGTCCTCCAGGCTCACGAAGGCCATGCGGTCGCCCTTTTTGGTGACCTTCTGTTTCAGGGCAGCGGCCACCCCGGCCAGGGTCACGGTCATGCCGTCGCTGGCCGCCTTTAGGGCCACGGTGTCCAGGGTGCCCAGGCGCTTGATCTCGTCCTGAAAGTCGCTGAGCGGGTGCCCGGTGATGTAGAAGCCGATGGCCTCCTTCTCGTAGCCCAGGCGGTCGGCCTCGGCCCAGGGCGGCACGTTGGGCAGCTCCGGCGCGGCCGGCCCAGGCCCGCTGGCCCCGCCCATGAGGTCGAAGATGGAGCCCTGGCCCGCGTCGATGTCGCGCCGCACCTTCTGGCCGTGCTCCAGGGCCTCATCCAACACGGCCATGAGCTGGGCGCGGTGGGCCCCGGTGCTGTCAAAGGCGCCGCACTTGACAAGGCTCTCCAGCACCCGGCGGTTGACCTTGCGCAGGTCCACCCGCTCGCAGAATTCGTGCAGGCCCGCGAACTCGCCGCCCTCGGCGCGCGCTTCCAGGATGGCCTCCACCGCGCCGCGCCCCACGTTCTTCACCGCGGCCAGGCCGAAGCGGATGGCCTCGTCCACCACGGTGAAGTCCATGGCCGAGAGGTTGATGTCAGGCGGCTTGACGGTGAGGCCGTGCTCGCGGCACTCGCCGATGTGGGCCATCACCTTGTCGGTGTCGTTGACCTCGCTGGTCAGCAGCGCGGCCATGAACTCCAAGGGGAAGTGGGCCTTGAGGTATGCGGTCTGGAAGGTGATGAGGGCATAGGCCGCGGAGTGGGACTTGTTGAAGCCATAGCCCGCAAACTTGGCAATGAGGTCGAACATGTTGCCCGACTCGGCCCGGGAAATACCGTGCTCCAGGGCGCCTTCCAAAAAGCGCTCCTTTTGCTGGTTCATCACCTGGGGGTCTTTCTTGCCCATGGCCCGGCGCAGGATGTCGCCCTCGCCCAGGGAGTAGCCGGCCAGGCGGCGGGCGATCTCCATGACCTGCTCCTGGTACACGATGACCCCGTAGGTCTCCTTCAAGACCGGCTCCAGCTCGGGGAAGAAGTAGCTCACCTCCTTCTGGCCGTGCTTGCGGGCCACGAAGTCGTCCACCATGCCCGATTCCAAGGGGCCGGGGCGGTAGAGGGCCACCAGGGCGATTACGTCCTCGAACACGCCGGGCTTGAGCTTGGCCAGGAGCTCCTTCATGCCCGAGGACTCCAGCTGGAACACGCCGGTGGTGTCGCCGCGGGACAAGAGCTCGTAGGTCTCCTTGTCCTCCAGGTCCACGCTCTCGATGGCGAAGTCCGGGTCGTGGTTGGCCCGCACCATCTGCACGGCATAGGCGATCACCGTGAGCGTCTTGAGGCCCAAAAAGTCGAACTTGATCAGTCCGGCCTTTTCCACGCACTTCATGTCGAACTGGGTGACCACCGACTCGTCCGAGGGGTTGCGGTACAGGGGCACCACCTCGTCCAAGGGAACGTCGCCGATGACCACCCCGGCGGCGTGGGTGGAAGCATGGCGGGGCAGGCCTTCCAGAGAGCGCGCGATGTTGATCAGTTTGTTCACCTGGGGGTCGGCCTTCATGCGCTCCCGGATGCGGGGCTCGGTGTCCAGGGCCTCGTCCAGGCTGATGCCCAGCTTGGTGGGCACCAGCTTGGCGATCTGATCCGCGTCGGCATAGGGCACGTTCAAGGCGCGGGCCACGTCGCGGATAACCGCGCGGGCCTGCATGGAGCCGTAGGTGATGATCTGGGCCACCCGGTCGGACCCGTACTTTTCGGTGACGTACTCGATCACCTCGGGCCGCCGGAACTGGCAGAAGTCCACGTCGATGTCGGGCATGGACTTGCGCTCGATGTTCAAAAAGCGCTCGAAGATTAGCCCGTAGCGTATGGGGTCCAGGTCGGTGATGCGCATGGAAAAGGCCACCAGTGATCCGGCGGCCGAGCCGCGCCCCGGCCCCACCGGGATGCCGTGGTCCTTGGCCCAGTTGATGAAGTCGGCCACCACCAGGAAGTAGCCCGCGAAACCCATCTGCACCAGCACGTCCAGCTCGTAGGCCAGGCGGTCGGCGTACTCCTGCTTGTCGATGGCCTGGCCCCGGGCGGTGAGCTCGGCGATGCGCTCCTGAAGGCCCTCGCGGGCCTCCTTGCGCAGGCGGTCCTCGGCGGTCTCGCCATTGTCCAGGCTGAATACCGGGAAGCGCAGGTTGCCCAGGGGGATTTCCACGTTGCAGCGAGAGGCGATCTCCACGCTGTTCTCGATGGCTCCGGGCACGTGGCCGAACAGGGCGCTCATCTCCTCGGGCGTTTTGTAGTAGGTCTCGTTGGAGAGCTTCATGCGGTCGCTGGCGTCCACCGTCTTGCCGGTCTGGATGCACAGCAGCACGTCGTGGGCCTCGTGGTCGTCGCGGGTCAGGTAGTGGCAGTCGTTGGTGGCCACCAGGCCGATGCCCAGGCGCTGGCCCAGGTCCACCAGCATGGGGTTGACCTTCTTTTGCTCGGGGAGCCCCGCGTCCTGCAGCTCTAGGAAGAAGTTGCCCTCGCCCATGATGCTCAGGAATTCCTTGGCCTCGGCCTCGGCCTGCTCGATCCGGTCGTTCATCAACAGGCTGGGCACCTTGCCGGACAGGCAGGCGCTTAGCGCGATGAGCCCCTGGCTGTGCTTGCTCAGAAGCTCCATGTCGATGCGCGGCTTGTAGTAGAAACCCTCGGTGTAGCCGGCCGAGACCAGGCGCACCAGGTTCTGGTAGCCGGTGAGGTCCTTGGCCAGGAGCACCAGATGGTTGGCTATCTCCTGGCCGGGTTTGGCCTCTTTTTCGCGGCGGTCGCCGGGCGCCACGTAGACCTCGCAGCCGATGATGGGCTTGAGACCCGCCTTTTGGGCCGCGAGCTGGAAGTGGATGGCCCCGAACATGTTGCCGTGGTCGGTGACCGCCACGGAGTCCATGCCCAGTTCCTTGGCGCGCTTCATGAGGTCGGGCAGGCGGATGGCCCCGTCCAGGAGGCTGTACTGGGTGTGGCAATGCAGATGGACGAAGGGGGTGGTCATGGGCGATCTCTCATGGTTGTCAATGACGATTCAAGGTGTTCGCGATCGCCAACTCGCCGCATTATTCGAAATCCACTTCACAGGATTCGGAAATTTCATCAAGGTAATCTGGTTTTATATATTGAACTAATGAAGAGATGTTTTCTAGGCTGGTTCTTAACGATGAAAAGGAGATGTAGCGACACATCTCGTACATAGGCGGCAAAAGACGGGAAAAAGTGGGGCGATTGACTTCAGAGATAACCTTATCTCTTCGGCCATCAGGGGCTACGATAAATAAAGGGATATTCAGGTTAGGTTGCATTGCAATCAAATCGGATAACCGCAACAAACCTGAGTAGATAGATGTAGTGCTTTCTATTTCGAAGGCTGCGACAATACTGTTTCCTTGCAGCCACAGTACATCGATTAATTCAATTGTCTGATTCGTGGCAGCATCAAACTGCAAGGGTAGCTCTTTTCTTAGCTTTTTTAATGAGTCGAATCTTTGGGACCTCCATTTTTTCCCTTTATCATTTTTAGCGACCCAAACGTCGAGCCCCATGTCTGAACCAAATTTCAACAGTAGCCATTGTATTTCTGTGTGTTCATAAACTTGTTCTTTTTGAGAAGAAGTTTCGTTTCCTGCATTTTCTGACTCTGGCACTATTACCGGCCCGAATTTAGTTTTAAAGGCCTTTGGTCTGGTTTTGAGCTTTCCTTGATCAACGGGGCGATGTACTGGATTCTCTTTAGCATCAAACACAGCCTTGGTGACTATTTCGCCATCGGCAACTTTCCATCTGGCGGGTGAACCTCGTAGATGTCCAGTCCAAGCGTTTGGATGAGATAAATTTTCAAAGATAGAGAGCTGTTCTTTAAGCTCCTTGATCGGAACCGCAGTTTCAGGAGTAAGACCTACTAAAACTTTAACTTTTACTCTGCATGGGAAGGGGCTGTCTTCCCAAATTTTACTCTCGTCTTTGAAAGGATCACTGGTGATCTCCATTATGGCGATAAACCTAGAGACACCTATTAAATAGCAGAGAAAATAATCGCCAGGCTTAGTTCTTTTCAACATATTCAATCTATGCTCACTGAAACCACTAGTGTCACCACCGGCAGCTAGAAATTCCTGCCAGGTTTTCCATGTAAACAGGTTTAACCAGTAGTTCCGTGGAGCCATTTAACCCCCCTTGGAGATAGCTGCCTACTCCCACTCAATGGTGCTGGGTGGCTTACTTGAAATATCCAACACCACCCGGTTTATCCCGGCCACCTCGTTGATGATGCGGCTGCTCAGCTTGGCCAAAAGCTCATAGGGCACGCGAGACCAGTCGGCGGTCATGGCGTCCACGCTGTCCACGATGCGCAGGGCCACCACGTCCTCGTAGGTGCGCTCGTCGCCCATTACGCCCACGGTCTTTACCGGCACCATCACCGCGAAGGACTGCCACACCTTGGTGTAGAGGTCCGCCGCGCGCATCTCCTCCTGCACGATGGCATCGGCCTCGCGCAAGGTGCGCAAACGGGCGCGGGTCACCTCGCCCATGATGCGGATGGCCAGGCCGGGGCCGGGGAAGGGCTGGCGGCTGACAATGGATTCGGGCAGGCCCAGCTCGCGGCCCACCTCGCGGCACTCGTCCTTGAACAATTCCCTCAGCGGCTCCACCAGCTTGAGCTTCATCTTCTCGGGCAGGCCGCCCACGTTGTGGTGGCTCTTGATCACCGCGCTGGGGCCCTTGAAGCTCACGCTCTCGATCACGTCGGGGTACAGCGTGCCTTGGGCCAGGTACTCCACCTCGCCCAGCTTCTTGGCCTCGGCCTCGAACACCTCGATGAAGGTGTGGCCGATGATGCGGCGCTTCTCTTCCGGGTCGGTGACCCCGGCCAAACGGTCCAGGAACAGATCGGCCGCGTCCACCACCACCAGGTTCAGGCCGAACACGTCGCGGAACAGGCCCGCCACCTCGGAGACCTCGCCCGACCGGAGCACCCCGTTGTCCACGAAGATGCTGGTCAGGTCCTTGCCGATGGCCTTGTGCAATAGGAGCGCAACCACCGAGGAGTCCACCCCGCCGCTAAGGGCGCAGATGACCTTCTGGCCGCCCAGGCGCTGCTTGAAATCGTTGATGGTGGCTTCGGCGAAGTTGTGCATGGTCCAGATGGGCTCGCAGCCGCAATCGCCCAAGACGAAGGCGGCCAGCATGGCCGCGCCGCCCGGGGTGTGGGCCACCTCGGGGTGGAACTGCACTCCGTAGATGCGCCGCTCGATGTCGCCCATGGCCGCCACCGGCGAGTTGCCGGTCACCGCCATGGCCTCGAAGCCCTGGGGCAGCTTTTCGATGCGGTCGCCGTGGCTCATCCACACCGGCTGGGGCTCGTCCTGGTCGGTGTCGCGGAAGGGGCCGCTGAGCTTGTGTATCTCCAGCTTGGCCGGGCCGTACTCGCGCTTGGCGCCCTTGGCCACCACTCCGCCCAACAGGTGGGTGATGATCTGCATCCCGTAGCAGATGCCCAACACCGGCACGCCCAGGGCGAAGATGCCCTGATCCACGCTGGGGGCCCCGGGCTCGTAGCAGGAGGCCGGGCCGCCCGAGAGGATGATGCCCTTGGGCGTGTAGGCCCGGATCTCCTCCATGGGCATGGTGCAGGGATGGATTTCGCAGTAGACCCGCGCCTCGCGCACCCGGCGCGCGATGAGCTGGGTGGTCTGGGAGCCGAAGTCCAGGATCAGGATTTTCTGCTGGTGTAGCTCGCTCACTATCACTCCACCCGGTAGTTGGGGGCTTCCTTGGTGATGGTCACGTCGTGCACGTGGCTCTCGCGAAGGCCCGCGGCGGTAATTTTGACGAAGCGGGCCCGGGAGGCCAGTTCCTCGATGTTGGCCGCGCCCACGTAGCCCATGCCCGCCTTGAGTCCGCCCACCAGCTGGTAAATGCTGTCGGCCAGGGAGCCCCGGAAGGGCACCCGGCCCACGATGCCCTCTGGCACCATCTTGTCGGCATCGCTCGCGTCCTGGGAATAGCGGTCGGCCGAGCCCTGACGCATGGCGTCGATGGAGCCCATGCCCCGGTAGACCTTGTAGCGGCGGCCTTGGAAAAGAATCGTCTCGCCGGGGCTCTCCTCGGTGCCCGCGAACAAGGAACCGATCATCACCACCTGGGCCCCGGCGGCCAGGGCCTTGGTGAGGTCGCCGGAGAACTTGATGCCGCCGTCGGCGATCAGCGGCACGCCCGCAGCCTTGGTGATCTCGGAGACCTCGAAGATGGCGCTCATCTGGGGCACGCCCACCCCGGCCACCACCCGGGTGGTGCAGATGCTGCCCGGCCCCACGCCCACCTTGACCGCGTCGACCCCGGCCTCGATGAGCGCCTTGGCCCCGTCGGCGGTGGCGATGTTGCCCGCGGCCAGCTGGGTGTCGGGGAAGGCTTTCTTGATGGCGGCTACGGTGTCGATGACTCCCTGGGCGTGGCCATGGGCCGAATCCACCACCAGCACATCCACCCCGGCATTGATCAGGGCCTCGGCCCGCAGCAGGCCGTCATCGCCGGCCCCCACCGCCGCGCCCACACGCAGGCGGCCCAGGCTGTCCTTGGCCGCATGGGGGTACTTGCGCACCTTCTCGATGTCCTTGATGGTGATGAGTCCCTTGAGCGCGCCCTTCTCGTCGGTGACCAGTAGCTTCTCGATGCGGTGCTCGTGAAGGATGGCCTTGGATTCTTCCAGGGTGGTGCCTTCGCGGGCGGTCACCAAATGGTCCTTGGTCATCACCCGGCTCACCGGCTGGTCCAGCTTGGTCTCGAAGCGGAGATCGCGGTTGGTGATGATGCCCACCAGCTTGCCGCCATCCACCACCGGCACGCCGGAGATGCGGTAGCGGCTCATCACGTCCAGCACGTCGTGCAGGCTGGCGTCCGGCCCCACGGTGACCGGGTCCACGATCATGCCTGACTCGGATTTCTTCACCTTGACCACATCCAGGACCTGGTGGTCGATGGACATGTTCTTGTGGATGAAGCCGATGCCGCCCTGGCGGGCGATGCTGATAGCCGTGTCGGACTCGGTGACCGTGTCCATGGCGGCGGTGACGATGGGGATGCTCAGGCGCACCGTACGGGTGAGCTGGGTGGAGGTGTCCACCTCGCGGGGCAGCACCGTGCTGTGGCCCGGCTTGAGCATGAGGTCGTCGAAAGTGAGTCCCTCTTCCACTCTGTGATTCATGCCTTTTTACCTCTCCATCATTGGGCGGCGGCCAGCTCCAGGAGTATGCCCTCCAGGAGACCGGCGTCCATCACCGTCATCTGGTCCAAATGAAGAACCAGCAGCAGGCCCTGCAACAGAGCCATGCCTGCCAGTATTATATCAGCCCGCTCCGGCTCCAGGCCGGGAACCTGACGCCGCTCGCGCAGGGGCAGGGCGGCCAGGCGGGACAGTTGCGTTTCCAGCTCATCCAGGCCGGCGGCCAGGTTGTTGACCCGCCCCGGCTCATAGATTTTCATGCCCAAAAGCAGGGCCCCCACCGTGGCCGCGGTGCCCGCCGTGGCCACCAGGCGGGCGGCCTTTGGGGAGGCCAGCCCTCGCAATCCATCGGCCACCGCCGCCTGCAAAGCGGCCAGCTCGGCCGGGGAGGGCGGGTCGGTGTGCAGATGGGCCTCGCTCAGGCTAACCGCGCCCAGGGGCAGGCTATGGGCCCAGGAGCCGTCCAGGGCGGTGACCTCGGTGCTGCCCCCGCCCACGTCGGCCAAGACCGCGCCTTCGGCTTGGCCTTGCAAGCGGCTGAGCACCCCGGCCCGCGAAAGGGCCGCTTCCTGTTCGCCGCTGATGATCTCGGCCAGGTCCAGGCCCAGGTCCCGGCCCAGGGAGGCCACGAAATCAGGGCCGTCCGCAGCCAGGCGGCAGGCCTGGGTGGCGGCCAGGGCGATGCGTTTTGCCCCGAGCTCGCGCGCCCGGGCCGCGAACGCCCCGGCGTGCTCGCGGGCGGCTTGCTTGGCGTCCGGAGCCAGCTCGGCGCCGGGCCTCAGGCCCCGGCCCAGGCGGGGGGTGGCCAGGCCGCGTTCGATGTCCTGGTAGCCGTTTGGGCCCACCTCGGCCACCAGCAGGCGCAGGGTGTTGGAGCCCAGGTCCAGGGCAGCGGCGATCATAGGCCAATTACCCAGGAAAAAACGTGTTTTCGGACATTTGCCATTAAGGGGCCTCGGGAGGTGGCAACCATTAAGTTGCCCCTCTTTCTAGCAGACCGGGGTCGGGTTGGCAAGGCGGGGGCTTTTGGTGCGATTGCGCGGGGCAGGGGCCCGGTTGGCCGGCCGGGGTGCGATGTGTCGGGCAAGCCTTGGAGGCCATTCAGGCGGCGGCCTGGACATATGCCCGCATTCAGGGCACTATGTCATCTGCCTCGCCCCTGTCCGCGCCTTTGGAGAGTTGTTTGAGGGATTTATTCGAGCTACGCAACCACGGCACCGATGTGCGCCGTGAGGTATTGGCCGGGGCCACCACCTTTGTCTCGGCCATGTACATCATCCTGGTCAACCCGGCCATACTGGCCCACGCGGGCCTGCCATTTTCCGCCTCGCTCACCGCCACGGTGCTGGTTTCCGCCTTTGCCAGCATTTTCATGGGCCTGTACGCCAACAACCCCCTTTTGGTGGCCCCGGGCATGAGCCTCAACTCCATGTTGGCCCTGGTCATCAGCCAGCAAGAGGGGGTGGATTACGCCACCGCCCTGGGCTGTGTGTTCTGGGCGGGGGTCCTGTTCATGCTGCTCATGTTCCTGGATCGCGGTCGGCGCTTGATCGAGGGGGTGCCCCGCATGCTGCGCCTGGGCATGGCCGGGGGCATAGGCCTGTTCATCGCCATTTTGGGCCTGCGTTCCGGCGGCCTGATAATCCCCCACGAGGAGCTGGGCCTGGCCCTGGGCTCCTTCACCCCCCGCACCCTCACTTTTCTGATCGGCTTTTTGATCACCTCGGTGCTGGTGGTGCGCAAGGTGCCGGCCGGCTTTTTATGGGGAGTGGCCCTAACCACCCTGGCGGCCTGGCCCATCGGACGGCTTTGGGACGCCGGGCCTCCGGCGGTGGCCTTTACCGGCTGGTTCCAGGCCCCGGACTTTTCCCTGCTTTTGTCCCTGGATGTATTAGGCGCGCTCTCCCTGAGCCATTGGCCCCTTATCTTCGTGCTGCTGTTCACCTGCCTGTTCGACTGCACCGCCACCATGGTGGGGGTGAGCGAGGCCGGAGACCTGGTGGACCAGCACGGCCGGCCCCAGGGATTGGGGCGGGGGCTCAAGACCTGCGGCGCGGCGGTCACCGCCGCCAGCCTCCTGGGCACCAGCCCGGCGGTGGCCTTTATTGAGTCCTCCACCGGGGTGCGCGCCGGGGGCCGCACCGGACTCACCGCAGTGACGGCCGGGCTCTTGTTTTTGCCCTTTTTATTCCTCTCGCCCCTGTTGTCCCTGGTTCCCTCCCTGGCCACGGCCCCGGTGTTGGTGCTGGCCGGGGTGTTCATGCTCAAGCCCCTGATCTATGTGCGCTGGGAACGCTTTGACGACGCCATCCCCTTTTTCATGACCATGCTGCTCATGCCGCTAACCCACTCCATCACCCAGGGCATCATCTGGGGGTGCCTGTGCTGGACCGTGCTCAAGGCGGCCTCGGGCAAATACCGTCAGATACCGGTGGCTCTTTTGGTGGTGGACGCCCTGGCCTTGATCCTGCTGTTCAACTTGGAGCGGATCGGGCATTGAGCTCGCCGGCGACATGGCTCCGGGGGGAGGGGGGCGCATGCTGAAAGCGATCGCCCGGCTATTGGCTCCGGAGGAGCGCCGTTTGGATCTGGGCGGCGGCGAACCGGTGCGCCAATATTTGGACTGCTACCGGCGGCTGGGCGGTGAGACCTGCCGCCTCCGGCTTTCCGAGCTGGAACCGGCCCATTGCCACATGGGCTCCTCCTTGCACCGCCTGGCCGAATCCAGCCAAATAGCCAGCTCGGCCCTGCTCTATGCCGCCGCCCGGCTGCCCGGCTGCATGCCCTGGGTGGAGAGGGTGATGGTGGCTGCCCAGCGCCAGGACTTCGTCCGTTTCGGCCTGGGCGAGGTGGATGCCTGGGGGCCGGCCCCGGCGGACAAGCGGCGGCGCACGGCCCTTTACGATGGGGGGCAAAACCTGGCCGTGCAGGTGCACAGCCTATCGGATTTGGATGACCTCATCCCCAGCCTGTGCGCCTATCAGATCGAGTGGAACAAGATCCACCAACACCTGAGCCAAAGCCCCCTGGGTTCGGAGTTGGCCTCGGGCCGGGCGCGGGCCTCGGAGGAGGGCCATGAGCTGCGCCGGGTGCTGGGGCTTAACCAGGCCGACTTTCAGGCCCTGGCCGAGCTTTGGGCCGAGGGCTGGGATGACAAGTTGGCCCTGGCCGCCACCAAACCCAAGAATATCGAGTTCGTGACTCTGCCAATGGGCGAGGAGGATTTCCAGGCCGCGGCCCACCGCTGGTGGGAGCGCATGCTGGAGCGGTTCGCGGGGCTGGACCTGGCCGGGCGGCCGGTGTTCTTTGTGACCAGCAACAGCCACTCTCTGGCCAACCTGATCTCCGGCTTTGCCGCTCGCCACGCCGAAGACCTTGCCCGTTACGGCCGGGAACGCCTGGGCGCGCCCTGGGAACAGGCCTTCGGGCAGCTCTCGGCCGAAGCGGCCCCCACCGCCCGCAACCTGCTCTACCTGGCCCAGCAGGGCCTTTTGGCCAGTGACCCCGGCCTGGCCCGGGAATGGGAGGCCATGGAGGCCGAGGCCGGGGTGCGGCGCACCGAGCCGGTGCCCCCGCTCTTGGCCGAGGCCCAGGTCTTTGACCTGGCCCGGCTCATCCCCCAGCGCCTGGACCCCAGGCTGCGCCTTCCCGACCCCGCGGCCCTGGCCCGGAGCCGGGCCCTGGTGCTCAACACCGACTATCCCCTGGGCTTTGGGGCCTACCACCTGTTGCGGGCGGCGGGCGAGCGTTTGTCCGCCTGGCAAGGGCTGTTCGTCCTGGGCAAGAGCGCGGCCATGATCGGTCGGCTGGGGGATATCATGATTCCCACCCAGGTGCGCGACGTGCACTCCCGCCGCCTATTCGAGCTGCCCAACTGCTTCAGCGCCCGGCGGCTGGCCCCTTATCTCTACGACGCGGCGGTGTTCGACGATCAGCGCAGCCTAACGGTGCATGGCACCTTCTTGCACTCCTGGGACACGGTGCGCCGCTTGCAGCGGGCCGATTTCACCGGCATAGAGATGGAGGCCGGTCCCTGCCTGGCCGCCCTGACCGACCATTTCATGCCCCAAGAAACCGCGTCTCCGGGCCTGGTGCGCCTGACCCCGCCGCCGGGGTTCAGCCTGGGCATTCTGCACTACACCTCGGACACCCCCTACAACCTGCGGGCCAGCCTGTTGAGCCACCCCCTGGGCCTGGCCGGCCTGGAGTCCACCTACTCCTGCTCCCTGGCCATCTGGCAGACCATCCTGGACCAGGCGGCCTTGCTGGGGAGGCGGCCCTAATCCCAAGAACCATGGCAAGGGGATGGCGGGTGCTTGGGGCGTTTTGCGGCAAGGTGCAATCTGATTGTGCTATAATGCATTTCACCCCATCGGGCATTTGCCGAGGGTGGTTGCGCCAATCCCACCCGCCAGGTAAGCGTAGACAGGCCTCATAGACCGCGACTGGTTGGGCCGGGGCAAAACCCCCTCCGCCAGGGAGAGAATGGGCTTGCGCCCTTGACGGGGCGTGTTTGCCCTAGTAAACACATGCTATTTGAAGGAGCGCCCGCTGATCCCGGCGGGCTTGGCTATGGCTATATAGGCAAGGAGTGAAGGCAATATGGCGGAGAAGCTTGGAATCTTCGTTTCCTCCGACCAGAACCTCGGTCACCTCATCGGCATATGCAAAGCCGCCACCAAGGCCGGCAAAGAGGTGAAGGTGTTTCTCACCAACCGCGGCGTTCTGCTCACCAAGGATCCCGATTTCCCCCAACTGGAAGGCCAGGGCCACATCAGCCTGTGCAACGTGAATTTCGAGGCCTTCAAGCTGGAAAAGCCGGTACCGCTGGTTGACGATAAGGATTTCGCCACCCAGATGCGCCACGCCGAGATCATCGAGTGGTGCGACCGCTACATCGTGCTGTAGGGAGGGTGAGCCATGGAAGATATCAAGAGAGTATGCATTCTGGTCAATGAGTCCGAGGACTCCTGGGAGGGCCTGCGCTCCACCCTGGGCCTGCTGGTGGAAAACCTCTGGGGCGCCTGTTTTTTCATCGACACCGTGATCGAGATGCCCGCCGAGAAGAGCGACGAGGAGTTCCAGGAGAACCTGGAGATGCTCGACGACCTGGAGGGCGAGTGTTACACCAATGTCCAGGCCAACGCGGACAAGTACGAGTTCCTGGACTACCTGCCCCTGGAGGAAATGGTCGAGAAGATCAAGACCTACCAGATAATCGTGCCGTTCTAGGAGGGTGTGATGAGCCTTTTGTATATCCTGAAAAGCGAGCCCACCCAGAGCACCGAGACCCTGATGAGCGCCCTGGGCGAAGGCAAGGAAACCAAGCGCTTCAACCTGTATGAAAACACCGACTACGACAAGCTGATCGAGGAGATCTTCGCGGCCGAGGAGATCATCTCCTGGTGGTAGGCGAGTGATTCGCGTGTTTACAGGCCGCCGTCTCGCGCAGACGGCGGCCTTTTGCGTGGAGGGACCCATGATGAGCGCCCCGGCCCGCAAGCTAATCCTGGCCGCGCTGCTGCTGGCCGCGCTGTTGGCCGGGGGCTGTATGCACCTGACCCGGGTGGAGCCCGGCGCGCGGCCCATGGAGGCCTATCAGGGCGTGGGCGGCCCGGAGCTGGCGAAGCGTTTCGCGCCCCTGATCGTGGCCCACGGCTGGAAGCAGAGCTACAACCGCATCGGCAAGCCGGTGGCCTCCTTGGACCCGCAGGGCCAGGAGCAGATACGCATGGACCCGGCCCAGCCGGCCATGTATTGGCGGGCAGTGGCCTTTTCCACGCCCAAGGGCGATTACACCAACCTGATATACCGCGTGCATTTCCCCTCTATCCCGGTGAGCCTGATCCCGTTGTTCATCAGCGCGGGCGAGAACATGGGCCTGTTCGTGGTGGTCACCCTGGACGACCACCTGCGGCCGGTCTTGGTGAGCACCCTGGGCACCTGCGGCTGCTACACTTCCCTGACCCCCACCAGCCACACGCCGAAGTGGGCCTATCCGAAAGATTGGCGGGATGAGCCGGTAAAGCTCTACGGCGAGACCCTGCCCGCGCGCCTGGCCTACGTGGGCAAGGCCCAGCCGCGCCTGGTGGTGGAGCTTAGGCCCGGCGAGCACCGGGTCATGGGGCTCAAGGTCATTCCCGGCGCGGCCATGCACGACCCACGCCTGTACCGCCTGCATTCGGCCGAGCTGATCCCGGCGGCGGCGCTGTGGCGTCTGCCTTTGGGGCAGGGGACCACCAGCTTGTTCTATGAGGACGGCATGCTGGAGGGGCACGTCAAGGGCGCCTGGAAGCCCTTGGAGACGGTGTTTATCGGCTGGTGGTGTTTGGACGGGGTGGTGGGCATGGACAAGGCCTACGGGGTCAAGGCCAACCCGCTCTACACCAGCCTCAAGCCTTGGAACCGGCTCTCCTCGGACATGAACGACTTTCCGGGGTTATTAAAGTTTTGGGGCTGGGGATTTTAAGGGATGGGGGCGGGGTGGGTGATTCCTAAGAATAGCAAAAGCAGCTAATAATAAAAAATAAGGAATGAATCGAGGGATGCGGTTCGGGGGGCCGGGATAAGGCCAGCCCCGGAGTCAAGCGCCGAGTGCGGCAAGCCGGGCCGGGTCAGACGGGCATATCGCCCCACTCAAGCCTGCTAACCTCATTCCAACCTCTTGATTTCCCATTTGTGCTCCCCGCCTAAAAAGAAAGAGCGCGCCTCACGAAGAGGCGCGCTCTTTTGTTTTCGTTCTCCACGGTAGGAGGGGTTTCTGATGCTTAATCCATGATGCGGTTACATGTTGTAGAGCTCAGAACCGTAGAGACGAATCCAGTCCTTTTTCAAGGCCTCAATGGCCTGTTTGTTCTGATCGCTGGTGCCGATTATCAGCACCGTGGCCTCGCCGGTCTGAATGCAAGGGTAGATGTAGTCCACGTTGACTTCCGCCCTCTTGAGCGGATTCAGGACCGCCAGCAACCCGCCGGCATGGTGCGGGGTTTCCGCCGCGACCACATCTTCAACCTCAACCGCGAGGCCCTGTCCTGATAAAACGTTAGCACCCTTATCCGGATTGTCAACCACGAAGCGCATAATTCCTTCGCCAGTGCCCGTGGCGGTGCTGACGAAGAAGGCCAGGATGTTGACCCCGGCGTCGCCCAGAATCTCGCTGATGGAAGCTAACTGCCCGGGCTTATTGACCATTGATATGGTGAGCTGCTTGACGGTCATGCGCTCTTCTCCTTGCCCAGCGCCAGGCGGGCATTTTGGGCCCCGACCTCCAGGGCGCGTCGATTCAGTTCCAACACCTTGGGTTTCTTGCCCAGACCGGTCTCGGCCAGGGCCTCTTTCAGGGCCTCGATGCTCACCACGCCGGTGGCTTCGGCCAGGGCGCCGACCATGATCACGTTGGCCGAACGGTCCTCGCCCAGCTCGTGGGCCAGCTCGTTCACCGGCACCGCGACCTTGGTCACGTCGTCACGCTTGACCTCGCCGTGCACCAGCGAGGAGTTGGTGAGCAGATAACCGCCCTGGGCCACCATGTTGGCGAAACGCACCAGGGAGGGGTTGTTCATCACGATCACGTAGTCCGGGGTGGAGGACACCGGCGAGGCGATTTCCTCGTCGCTGATCACCACGGTGCAGTTGGCCGTGCCGCCGCGCACCTCGGCCCCGTAGGCGGGCAGGTAGGTGACGCTCTTGCCCAGGCGCATCCCGGTGAGGGCCATGAGGTAGCCCATGACCAGCACGCCCTGGCCGCCGAAGCCGGCGAAGATCATTTTCTTGGTCATTGCCGGCCTCCTTATTTCTCGTCGTAGCCGGTGATGTCCTTGATCACCCCCAAGGGGAAGATCTTGGTCATCTCCTGCAAGGTCCACTCATAAGCCGGCACCGGAGCCATCTTCCAGTTGGTGGGGCAGGGGCTCAGGACCTCCACCAGGGAGAAACCCAGCCCGTCCAGCTGCACCTGGAAGGCCTTCTTGATGGCCTTCTTGGCCTGGCGGATGTGCTTGGGGCTGGCCACGGTCACCCGCTCCAGGTACACGCTGCCCTTGGCCGTGGCCAACATCTGGGTCAGGTCCAGGGGAGCGCCGTCGCGGGCCACGTCGCGGCCGCCGGGGGTGGTGGTGGAGTTCATGCCGGCCAGGGTGGTAGGGGCCATCTGGCCGCCGGTCATGCCGTAGGTGCCGTTGTTGACGAAGATGGCGGTGACCTTCTCGCCGCGGTTGGCCGCGTGGATGATCTCGGCGGTGCCGATGGCCGCGATGTCGCCGTCGCCCTGGTAGGTGAAAACCACCCGGTCGGGCAGCACCCGCTTGAGGCCGGTGGCCACGGCGATGGCGCGGCCGTGGGGGGCCTCGCCCATGTCCACGTCAAAGTAGTTGTAAGCCAACACCGCGCAGCCGGCGGGCGGCACCCCCAGGGTGCGCTCCTGGATCTCCAGCTCGTCGATGGTCTCGCCGACCAGGCGGTGGATGATGCTGTGCCCGCAGCCCGGGCAATAGTGCATCACGTTGGGCTTGAGGCTCTTGGGCTTGGTGAATATCTTGTTCATGGCGCGCCTCCCCTCAGCCCTGGGCCCGGGCGTCGTCGTTCATGAGCCCGGCCTGGTAGTAGTAATGGCTGATCTGGTGGGCCACCTCCTCGGGGGTGGGGACAACGCCGCCGGGGCGGCCGTAGAAGTGGACCTGGGCCTGTCCGGCCACGGCCATCTCCACGTCCTCCACCAATTGGCCGGCGCTCATCTCGAAAACCAGAAGTTGGCGCACCACCCGGGTGAGCCGCTTGAGGGGCTCGCTGGGGAAGGGCCACAGGGTCTTGGGCCGAAGCAGGCCGACCTTGAGGCCCATGGAGCGCACCCGCTTGATGGCCCCCTTGGCGATGCGGGCGGCGGTGCCGTAGGCCACCACCACCTGGCGCGCGTCGTCCAGGAGGTACTCCTCCCAGTCGGTCTCCGTGCGGGTCACCGCGTCGTACTTGCGCACCAGTTTGTAGTTGTGGTCCTCCAGGACCTTGGGGGTCAGCAGCAGGGACAACAGCGCCCGGCTGGGACGGTCCTTGGCTCCGGTGATGATCCAGTCCTTGGCCGGCAGATCGGCCAGCTCCTGCATTTCCGGGAACTCCACCGGCTCCATCATCTGGCCCATCATGCCGTCGCCCAGAATCATGACCGGGTTGCGGTACTTGTCGGCCAGGTCGAAGGCCCTGACGGTCAGGTCGCAAAGCTCCTGACAGGAGGAGGGGGCCAACACGATGGTGCGGTAGTCGCCGTGGCCGCCGCCCCGGGTGGCCTGGAAGTAGTCGCTCTGAGCCGGGGCGATGTTGCCCAGGCCCGGCCCGCCGCGCACCACGTTGGCGATCACCGCGGGAAGCTCCAAACCGGCCAGGTAGCTGATGCCTTCCTGCATCAGGCTGATGCCAGGGCTGGAGGAGGTGGTCATGACCCGCGCGCCGGCCATGGCCGCGCCGATGACCATGTTCACCGAGGCCAGCTCGCTCTCGGCCTGCACGAAGGTGCCGCCCACTTCCAGCAGGCGGGCGGACATGTACTCGGGCACTTCGTTCTGCGGGGTGATGGGGTAGCCGAAGTAGTAACGGCACCCGGCCCTAACCGCGGCCTCGCCCAATACGTGGGATCCTCGCATCAGTCTCTTAGCCACGGTACACCTCGATTGCTATGTCCGGGCAGATCAAGGCGCACAGAGTGCAGGCAGTGCAGCACTCCTCACCCTCGGCCTGGCAGAACTCCGCCGGATAATACCCCTTTTCGTTTAGCCCCTTGCTGGCGGCGATGCACTGCTTGGGACAGACCGAGATGCACAGGCCGCAGCCTTTGCACAACTCCCGGTCCACGGTGATTTTACCTTTTGCCATGTTCCCTCCCAATAGGCCGCCCAACGCCCGCTCCCCGCCCACCAGGGCGAGGGCGGACGGATCGGCATTACCTTGAAATGACGATTCATATCAGGAAGTAACATTATAGTCAAGAAAAGGGGAGGGCCGGGGCCCGGTTTGACAGGCCCCAAGGGGGCCGCTAAAATTTAAGTCCGTAATACCAGTGGGTAATCCATCCCCCAGCCCCAGGCGCCGGGAGGCCAGAAATGCACAAATTCATTGACCCCGCCCAGGCCACCCCGCCGGCCAGCCGCGAGGAATCGCTCCGGCTGCTGGAGCAATTCCACGATTTCCCCTGTCCTTACATGTTCAAGGTGATCGCCCGGGGCAGCGAAGAGCTGCCCGCCGAGGTGCGCCGCCGCGCCGAGGGCGTGGTGGGGCCGATCATGGATCAGGGCAGCGTGCGCACCCGGCCCTCGTCGGGCGGCAAGTACATGTCCGTGACCGTGGAGACCGAGCTGGCCAGCGCCGAGCAGGTGCTGGAGGTCTACGAGGCGCTCAAGCAGGTGGAGGGCCTGGTGGCCCTGATCTAGCCAATTCTCAGGCGGGCGGCTTCCAGTCCGCGGACGGGTTGACCAGCCAGGAGCCGTCCGGCGCGCTCATCACAATGCCCCGCCCGGCCAATTCCTTCAGCCCCTCGTCCAGTTCCGTGTCCTCGCCGTTCCAGATGGTGAGCATCTGCTCGCGGGTCAGGGGCGCCCCTTGGTCGGACAAGGCCACCATCAACAGATAAATGCTGGTGCCCACCACGCTGAGGCCTTGCTCGAATATGCGCTGATCCATATTTTTGGCTTTCCCTTGCCCATGGGGGCGCCTTGGGTGGAGAATAAGTCACCCTTTTTGTACCATACCGGGCGTCGCGGTCCAGCCCGGCTTGTTAGTGAACGCCCCGGAAGGAGCCCCCATGGAGCTTAGCGCCCTGATTCTGCCCTCCACCGCATTGCGCCGCAGCGTGCTGGTGTCTTTGTGCCCCCTGTTCAAGCCGCTGTGCGTGTTGCAGCCGCCCAGCCTGGAGGCCGGAGCCGAGGCGGCCCCGCCGGGGCTGGAGGGCCTGGTGGCCAAGCTGCGCCCCGGCGGCGGGGCCGACGGCTCGGACAACCCCCAGGCCCGCCAGGCGGCCGAGCAGCTGCGCCAGTGGAGCGAGTGGCTCAGCCGCAACCAGGGCTCCAGCGCGGTGGACGCGGTTAAGGCCGGGGTGCAGCCGCCCTCGCCGCCCGAGACCTTCCGCAGCCTCATGCGCGACATCAAGTCCTACCAGGGCGCCGAGGGCCAGGGCGAGCAAGGCCTGCCCGGGGTGGAGGCGGATTTGCTCTTGAACCTGGCCCACATCCAGGACCAGCAGGCCGCCGAGCTGGAGCAGGCCCTTTCCCAGGCCCGCCAGGGCGAGAGCCGTCTGCGTTCCTCCATGGGCCAGGACCAGGAGGACCACCAGCCCGTGGACTACGAGGCTCCGTTGTTGGACCACTTGGCCCCGGTGGACTACACCCTGCCCCAGGAGCACCTCCTGGAGCAACGCATGGCCGCCTGGGCTACCCTGGCCGCGGGCCTGGACGCCGGCGAGGATTGGCTGGCCACCAGCTCGGGCGCGGCGGCGCGCTTGCTCCTGGACCGGGCCCACGAGTTGGTGCAGCCGCCGGTCAAGGAGTACCGCACCCCCGCCGGGGCGGTTTCGCCCCTGGGCCTGGCCCCGATGGCCGCCCGGCCGGACAACCCCCTGGCCCAGGAGGCGGCCCGCCTGGTTTTGCCCGACCTCTCCGAGCTGGACGACCAGGCCTTCCTGAGCCTGTGCGCCAAGCTGGACCAGGACCGGGACATGGACCTGCTGCGCCAGCGGGTGAATCACCTGGCCCAGCGGGTGGAGGGCGAAAAGTGGTGGTCCGGCCTGGCCCCTGAGCTGGCCCAAGAGGCCCAGGAGTTGGCCCAAACCTATGGCGATCTGATCGAGAAGGCGGGCGTCACCGCCGGGGGCCGTCCCCGGGGCCTGAGCCTGCTGGCCTTCCCCGGCCTGACCCGCGCGGACCTCTTGGCCCTGATGAAAAATCAGAAGCCCGTGGACGCGCCCAGCCTCAAGGACTGGCCCGATAGCTGGCCCCAGGTGGCCACGCCGGTGTGGGCGCTGTGGTAGAGGGGCGCGGCGCCTAAAGGCTCCGCATGAAAGTCATCAGCTAAAAAGCCGCCTTGGGGCCGTGGCGGCGGAGGCTGAGGCCTCCGGCCGGCGTGGCGGTCGTGGGCCTTTGCAGGCTCATGCCCATCTCGAAAAGCTTAAGGATGGCTAGTGCCGTCCAGCCCGCCGGGATGACAAAAGGCCTTAGCCCTTTTTGCGCAGAGAGCCGGTGGTGTCCACCGCCCGCAGATTGGCCATCTCCCGCTCGCTGGGCTCGGGTACCATCTTCACCTCGGGCGAAACCTTGAGATCCCAACCGGTGGACTCCTTGACCTCCTCCACGGTGGTGAAGGGGAAGTAGGCGTCCAGATAGAACTCCTTGCTCACCGGGTCGGGCCGCAAGATGCCGAGGGTGGAGATGATGGCCGAGGGGCCGCCGCCCACGAACCCGGCCCGCTGGCGGGCGTCGCCGCCGTCCAGATAGCCGGGCGAGGAGATGTAGTCCACCTTTTCCATGAAGCGGCGGCTTTCATGGGAAGCCATGATCAAATAGCTCTTGGCCCCCACCGAGATGTCGTTGGCCCCGCCCGAGCCGTTGAGGCGCACCCGGGGGGTGGCGTAGCGCCCCGCCTTCCAGGGCGGCTCCTCCCAGATGCCGGTGGTGTTCACGTTGCCGTATTTGTCCACCTGGGCCGCCCCGATCACCGCGTTGTCGCAGCGCCCCGAAGCCACCAGGAAGCCCAGGGCGTCGATGGCGTTGGTGAAGCTGGTGGCGTTGGCGCTGATGCGGTTGCACTCGATGCCCCAGGGCAGTCCGCCCACCGGGGTGGAGCCGTAGATCCCGCCCTCGGTGAAGGCTCGGAGGTTGGGGGCGTGGTTGAGCCGGGCGAAGTAACCGGCCAGCATGGAGAGCCCCACTCCCAGGATGATCAGTTGGCCGTCCTTGATCTCCCGGCCGGTGACGATGGCCATGAATTCCTGCTTGGTGTATTCCATGGCGCCTATCCCTTCGCCTGTTCCAAAAGCTCGGCCACTTCCACGCCGCTTTTGAGCCAGTGGCGGTACGGGTCCATCAAGAAGGCGGTCTCCGTGGCCGTGATCTTCTCGATCTTGTCGCGGCCGATGAGGTCCACGTACTCTTCCTGGGTCTGGTAGGAGTGGACCCAGTCGTGGCAGTAGGCCTCGGTATCCTTGGCAGTCTTCATGGCCTTGTTCATCATGAACATGTGCTCTTCGTCAGAATCGTAGAGCCCGCAAGAGGCCTGGGGCCAGGAGCAGAAGGGCCAGTAGACCACCGCGTCCACCACCTCGGAGATGATGCGCACCAGGTTGGGGTATTGGCGCATGCAGGCGGTGTCCACGATCTCGTCGGCCACCAGCACCACCTTTTCGGCTGCCCGCGACATCTCGAAGCGGCTCCACTCGCTGCCCAGCATGATGGCGTTGCCGTGGATGTCGGCCATGGTCACGTGGATGGCCGCCACCTCCGGCCTGAGCGAACGGAAAGCGCCCAGGGTCTTGCCGGTGAAGGGGTCAATGATGGTGGGGATCTTGTCCGTGGCCGGGTAGACCTCCGGGTTGTCGCCCGAGCACCACTGCTGATCGTTGGAGATGTTCACCGTGGCCGGGACAAAAGGCCAGTTCATGGCCCCGCCGAAGAATCTAAAGGCCATGGCTCCGTTGGAGTAGTCCTCGATTACGGTCTGGCCGCTGGTCACCGCCCGGTTGAGGCCGTTGGCAAAGCCGTAGACCTCCAGGCCGGAGAAGCCGACCTCCACCCGCCGCACCGCGCCCACCGCGGCCAGCAGGTTCACCTGGCTGGAGCCGCAGTGGCAGATGACGTTGAGGTCCTTGCGATTCTGCTTGACCATTTCCCTGCCGAAGGCCACCGAGTCCGAACCCACCGGAAAGGCCGCCCCGTGGCAATAGGTCATGCCGTCCCAGGTGTAGGCGGCCACGGCTTGTTGAATCGTCATTAGCTTGTTGCGCAAAGGCAACCTCCCTTTGGCGTCTTGCTTTTGGCCGTGCCCGGGCCGGGCAGGGGAGCGGCCGCCACGCCTTTGCTCCTCCATGGCTTGCAGATCATCCGCACGAGGCCTCCCTTTCGCCGGAGTGATAGCCGTTCTCGCCCCTATCGCGGGAATGGGGCTAATCGGAATAATATAAAATTTGCAACATTCGCACCAACTAAGTCAAAGGCGGCCGTGCTGAAAAAGCATCGCGCCGCCCGGGGTGAAGCTCATGCGCTCGTGACAAGGGGTTTGAATTCCAGGGCACAGATAGGTTAGGAAAAGAGTAGGTCCGTCAGCGGCCACAATGGGATTGTCAAGGAATCCCGCCGCGAGAGCGGGAGCCTTTCCCAGTACACGGAGGCAAAGACATGGCTTACAAATACATCTTGAGCGAGGTCAAGGATAAGATCGGAATCCTGACCCTCAACCAGCCCGACAAGATGAACGCCTTGGGCGCCGCGGTGGAGAAAGAGATAACCGACTGCCTCAATAACTGGGCGGAAGGCACGGAAGTTAAGGTAGTAATCCTCAGGGCCAACGGCAAGGTCTTCTGCTCGGGCCACGACAGGCTGGAGGTGCGCGACGGCACCCCCTCCTCGATCCGCAACCTGTTCCAGACCTCCTACGACATGATGACCTGCATGCGCACGGTGCGTATGCCCATCATCGCCCAGGTGCACGGAATCGCCATGGCCGGCGGCTGCCATCTGGTGGCCGGCTGCGACCTGGCGGTGGCCGCGGAAGAGGGCGCCAAGTTCGGCATGACCGGAATGAAGATCGGCTACAACTGCTCCACCCCCACGGTGGCGGTGAGCCGGGCGGTCGGCTCCAAGAAATGCCTGGAAATGCTTTTCACCGGGAACCTTTACAGCGCCCGGGAGTCCCTGGACATGGGCCTGATCAACCGGGTGGTGCCCGACGACAAGCTGGAGGAGGAGACCTGGGCCCTGGCCACGCAGATCGCCAAGGGCTCCCGCATTACCCTGGGCATTTCCAAGCAGGTGTTCTACGCCCAGATCGGCATGACCGAGGACCAGGCCTATCACTACGCCAAGGAGATGATGGCCATCGCCGCCTTGCTGCCCGACGCCCAGGAGGGCTTTTCGGCGGGCATCGAAAAGCGCGAGCCCAACTTCCCGGAAGAGTAGCAAAAAGCTTGTGTTACAATCTTGCTGGCCTGGGACGCGGGGGGCGTTTGCGGACCATGAACTCCAAGGCGGCGCGCCTGCTACGCCTGGCCGGGCAACCTGCGTGAGCTGCAAAAAGTCATCGAGCCTCTGGCGGTAACGGCCGACAGCGACGTGCTGGCCGCGCGGGGGCCTTTGGCACCTATGTTGTAATGTAAGCATCGTCAAATCCCGGTCATCGCACCTTTGGCCGCATGTTCGCAGCAAGGAGTTCGGCGTGAGCGAATCCAGACACATCCCCCTGGGCGTGGGTTTTTATCCTGATTGGTGGAAAGCCAACCACGGCATCCTGGTCGGCAACCGCGACTACTACTACGACCCGGACTACCGAGTGGATGTTGGCCTCAAGCAGCAGAAGGCCCTCTATGAGCAGTTCGGCGACGTGGGCCTGGGCGCTCCCGACCCTGAGCCCAAGCCCTTGATCAGCTTCGGTATGGTCATGCTGCCCGCCATCTTCGGCTGCGAGATCGTCTATGAGGAAGCGGCTCTACCCTGGGCCATGCCCCTGAACCTCTCGGCCGAGGAGTGCGACAAGCTCTCAAAGCCCGACCTGACCAAGGCCGAGCCCATGGCCACCATCCTGGGCCAGTGCGAGTACTTGAAGAAAAAGTACGGCAAGGTGGTGGGCGACATCAACGTGACCGGCGTGCAGAACCTGGCCCTCAAGCTACGGGGCGAAGAGCTCTACATGGACTACTTCGAGGACCCCGAGTTCGCGCACCGCTTCCTGAAGTTCTGCACCGAGTGCATTATCGACCTGTGGAAACTGGTCTATCCCATCACCGGCACCGGCGCGGTAGACGTTACTCCCATGTGCGACCCCACCATCTACTGCGTGCCCAACTGCACCGTGGAGCAGATCAGCGGGGACACCTACGAGGAGTTCGGCCTGCCCTACGACACCATGCTGGCCGAGGCCTGCCATCCCTTTGGCATCCACCACTGCGGCAGCCTGGACCCGGTGGCCGAGCACTACGCCAAGGTGCCCAACCTGGTCTTCGTGGAAGCGGGCTTTGGCACCGACTTCCGCCGCTCCCGCGAGCTGCTGGGCCCTGACGTGGCCTTCAACGCCCGCATCAGCCCGGTGCTCATGAAAAACGGCACCCCCGAGGAGGTGGCGGCCACGGTGAAGGACGCCATCGACCAGGGCGCGCCGCTTTCCAATTATTCCATCGACACGGTGGGGCTCACCGACGGGGTGCCCGACGAGAACGTGCGCGCCGCCCGCAAGACGGCCGCGGAATTCGGCAAGATCGGCTAGCGTCTTTGGCGCTGAAAGGCACGAATGCTATGCAGACCATTATCCGCAGCGCCAGCCGCGAGGTGATCATCGGGCACGACCAGCCGGTGGTGATGATCGGCGAACGCATCAACCCCACGGGCCGCAAGAAACTGGCCGCCGCCCTGGAAAAGGGCGACATGAGCTTGGTGCAGGCCGAGGCCTTGGCCCAGGTGGAAGCCGGGGCCCAGGTCTTGGACGTGAACGTGGGCGTCTCCGGGGCCGATGAGAAGGACCTGATGCTCCAGGCCTTGGCCGCGCTCAAGGAAGTGACCGACGTGCCCCTGTGCATCGACTCGGCCAAGCCCGAGGTGCAGGCCGCCGGCCTGGAGGCCTACGAGGGCAAGGCCCTGGTCAACTCGGTGAACGGCGAAGAGGCCAAGCTCAAGGAAGTGCTGCCCCTGGTGGCCCAGTACAAGTCGGCTGTGGTGGCCCTGACCATGGACGACAAGGGCATCCCCACTGACGTGCCCACTCGCCTGGCCATTGCCGACAAGATCGTCAACGAGGCGGCCAAGCTGGGCATCGCCCTGGAGGACATCGTCATCGACCCCCTGGCCATGAGCGTGGCCGCCGACGACCAGGCGGGCCTGGCAGCGCTCAGCGCCTTGAGCGGCATCCGCGACAAGCTGGGGGTCAACCAGACCATCGGGGCC
>JAHLKT010000007.1:0-10000 GCA_020444545.1 Desulfarculaceae bacterium
CAAAGCGGGTCGGCTAAGCTGAAGCACTGGCCAGCCACCGTTGCTCCCGGTGGAAGGCCGGGGGATGCCACGCCTGGAGCTGCCGGGCGGCGTGCCGCCGCAGCCGGAAAATTGTATTTGCCGCATGAAAAAGGCCGGCCCCGCATGGGGACCGGCCGGTTCGGCTTGCTATTGAGCGGCTTGCCTAGCCCTTGTTGAGCTCCTTGTCGGCCTTGAGCACCTTGGCGGCCATGTCCTTGCGCCGCGCGGCCAGGCGCTGGGCCACGGCCGGGTCGCTCAGGGCCAATATCTGCGCGGCCAAAACGCCCGCGTTGAAGGCCCCGCCCTTGCCGATGGCCACCGTGGCCACGGGCACGCCCGGAGGCATCTGCACCGAGGCCAACAGGGCGTCCATGCCGCTCAGGGGGCTGGAATCGATGGGCACCGCGATCACCGGCAGGTCGGTCTGGGCCGCCAGGGCCCCGGCCAGGTGGGCCGCCCAGCCCGCCCCGGCGATGAGCACCTTGATGCCCCGCCCCGCCGCGCTCTGGGCCCAGGCCGCGGTCTCGGCCGGGGTGCGGTGGGCGCTCATCACCCGCATCTCGTGGGGGATGCCCAGGGAAGCCAGGGCCTCTCCCGCCGCGGCCATCACCGTCTGGTCGTTGGGCGAGCCCATGACCACGCCCACTAGGGGGCCGTCCTTGGGGCCGCCCTCGCGGGCCAGGGCCCGGTGGCCGATATCGCGCCGCATGTACACGCCCTCCCAGGAGATGAGGTCCGCCGCCTCGTAGGCGTGCTCGATGGCCTCGGCCACGGTGTCGCCCAGGGCGGTTACGCCCAATACGCGCCCCCCGGAGGTGACCAGGGTGCCCTGGTCCAGTTTGGTGCCCGCGTGGAAAACCGTGACCCCGCCGCAGAGCGCGGCGTTCTCCAGGCCGCTGATGGGCTTGCCCGTGGCGTACTTGCCGGGGTAGCCGCCCGAGGCCAGCACCACGCACACGCTGGGGCGCGAGGACCATTTGACCTCGGCCTCGCTCAGCTTGCCCTGGGCCAGCTTGAGTAGTATGTCGGCCAGGTCGGATTCCAGGCGCACCAGCAGGGGCTGGGCCTCGGGGTCGCCGAAGCGCACGTTGAACTCCAAGACGCCCAGCTCGCCGTCCTCGTCGACCATGAGCCCGGCGTAGAGGATGCCCTTGAAGGGATGGCCTTCGGAGGCCATGCCCGAGATCATGGGCTTGATCACCTGCTCCATGGCCTTGAGCTCGATCTCGGGGGTGACCACCGGAGCCGGGGAGTAGGCGCCCATGCCGCCGGTGTTGGGGCCGGTGTCGCCCTCGCCCACCGCCTTGTGGTCCTGGCTGGAGGGCATGGGCACGATGGTCTCGCCGTCGCTGAAGACCAGGAAGGAGGCCTCCTCGCCGGTGAGGAACTCCTCCACCACGCACTTGTCGCCGGCCGCGCCGAAGTCCTTGGCCACCATCACCGAGTGCACCGCCTCCTCGGCCTCGGCCACGTTCTTGCAGAGCAACACGCCCTTGCCCGCGGCCAGGCCGTCGGCCTTGACCACCAGGGGCCGGTTGGCCTGGCGCACATAGGCCTTGGCCTCGTCCGGGTCGGTGAAGACCTTGTACCCGGCGGTGGGCACCCCGAAGCGGGTCATGGCGTCCTTGGCGAAGGACTTGGAGCCCTCCAGCTGGGCGGCGTAGGCGCTGGGCCCGGCCACGGTGAGGCCCGCGGCCTCGAACTCGTCGGCCAGGCCGTCCACCAGGGGGGCCTCGGGGCCTACCACGGTCAGGCCGATGCCCTTGTCCAGGGCGAACTGCTTGAGCCCGGCGATGTCGTCGGACTTAAGATCCACGCAATCCGCCTCGCCGGCCATGCCCGGGTTGCCCGGCGCGCAGTAGAGCTCGTCCACCGTGGGGCTCTGGGCCAGCTTCCACACCAGGGCGTGTTCGCGCCCCCCGCTGCCGATGACCAGTACCTTCATTTGTCCCTTGTCCTCGTCTCGTCTGTGGGGCCGCCTCGCGGCGGCCCCGGTTTGGTTTCCTATTTGACCGGCGGGTAGCGCAGGAGCACCTGGGTGTGCCACTGGTAAGGCTTGGCCGTTTCCATGTCCAGGTTCACGTAGGAGCCGCCGATGCTGATGCCGCCGGGCAGCTTGGCCCCCACCTGCCAGCCGCCGCCCGAGAGCCAGAAGTAGAGCCCCCGGCCCGAGTCGAAGTATACCTGGGCGCCGGGATAGTAGCGGTACTGGTGCTTGGCCCGCTGTCCGTGGGCCGGGGCCCAGGGCGGGGGGCCGCCGCCGGGGGAGCCGGCTCCCATCTTCTTGGCCTGGCCCGGCGGGATGCCTCCCGGCGGCTTGGCCAAGGCGGTTAGGCCAAAGGCCAGGGAAAGGGCCAGGAGAAGGGCAGCGAGTGAAAACAGCTTTTTCATTCTCGTCTCCTTGGCGGACCCGGGGTTGATAATGATGCCTAGACCTGCTTCTCCAGATAGTCGGCGATGGCCCCGTCGTAACGGTTGGTCAGGCGGAAGGCCTTGGCGGCTAGCTGCTTGCGGGTGGCCAGGGTGGTGCAGCCGTCGTTGGCCTGCATCTCGGCCAGCACCAGGCTGTAGTCGGCCGGGCTGGTGACCACGGTCACGTCGGCGCAGTTCTTGGCCGAGGCCCGGATCAGGCAGGGGCCGCCGATGTCGATGTTCTCGATGGCGTCTTCGAAGGTGCAGCCCTCTTTGGCCACGGTGGCCTCGAAGGCGTAGAGATTCACACACACCAGGTCGATGGTGGCGATGTGCTGCTCGGCCAGCTGGGCCCGGTGGTTGGGGTCGTCGCGGCGGGCCAGGATGCCGCCGTGCACCCTGGGGTGCAGGGTTTTCACCCGGCCGTCGAGCATCTCGGGAAAGCCGGTGATCTCACTGATGCCGGTTACCTTCACCCCGCCGTCGGCGATGGCCTTAGCCGTGCCCCCGGTGGAGATGACGGTAACGCCCATATCGGAAAGGGCCTTGGCGAACTCCACCACCCCTCCCTTGTCGGTCACGCTGATGAGCGCGCGCATGATCTTGCGGTCCATTAAATCGCCTCCGCCTTTAATATAGTATGCCCCTTTTCTAGCAGAGCGGTGGCGGCCGGGCAAGACCGGGCTCGCGCATCGGGCCCGGGGCGCTATAATGGGGCCAAACCCTTGTCGCGCGGGAGGCCCGTCATTCCCCTGGAACACCTCAGCCTGGCCTTTGGCCTGACCATCTTGGCCGGACTGGCCACCGGCCTGGGCAGCGCCTCGGTGCTTTTGGCCAAGCGCACCGACACCCGCCTTTTGGCCCTGGCCCTGGGTTTTTCGGCCGGGGTGATGATCTATGTTTCGCTGGTGGAGATCCTGGGCAAGGGGCGGCTGATGCTCTCGGCCAGCCTGGGCGAGGGGCCGGGCGCCTGGGCCTCGGCGGCGGCCTTTTTTGGCGGCATCGGCTTTATCGCGCTGATCGACCGCCTGGTGCCCGAGGCGGACAACCCCCACGAGGCGCGCCTGCCCCAGGACATCCTGCAACCGGCCGGGGACGGGCGCCTCAAGCGCATGGGCATGTTCACCGCCCTGGCCATCGGAATCCACAACTTCCCCGAGGGCCTGGCCACCTTCACCGCCGCCCTGGCCGACCCCGCCCTGGGCCTGGCCATCGCGGTGGCCATCGCCATCCACAACATCCCCGAGGGCGTGGCCGTGGCCGTGCCCATCTACTACGCCACCGGCAGCAGGAGGAAGGCCTTCTTCTACTCGTTCCTCTCGGGCCTGGCCGAGCCTGCCGGGGCCCTGGTGGGCTTCCTTCTGCTGCAAAGCCTGTTCAGCCCCACCCTCATGGGGGTCACCTTCGCGGGGGTGGCCGGGATCATGGTCTTCATCTCTTTGGACGAGCTTCTGCCCACGGCCGAGGCCTACGGCCACCATCATCTGTGCATTTATGGCCTGATAGGCGGCATGGCCCTCATGGCCTTGAGCTTGCTTCTATTATTGTAGGCGGCCCCCCAGGCGGCGGGATGCGGCGTTGCGGGCTTCACTCACGGCTCGGCGTATTGGCATATACGCCTGCGCCGCTCGTTCGCCCGCGCCTTGCCTGCCGCCCCCTGGAGGGGCCGCGAGGATGGGCGGAAGGGCGTAGACCTGGCGATGTAGGCGGCCCCCGGGGCGGGGGCTACTGCTTGGGCTGGGGCATCCAGTTGAGCTTGTAGCGGGTGTCGCACTCCTTGCAGTCCTGGCGCTGGATGCTCACCAGGGCGGGCAGGCGCACATAGGCCTTGGCCGCGATGGACATGGCGATGAAGCCGGGCATGGTGTGGCGCTGGTCGAACACGGCCATATGAACCGACTTGGGCTTGGCCCCGTTCTTCTTGCACACCGGCAGGTCGTAGCTGGTGGGCTTGCCGCTGGCCACCTGCACCAAAATCAGCTCCTCCTGGCCGCAGGGGGAGATGAGGGTCACGCTGACCGGCTTGGCGCTGTGGTTGTGGAACACCAGGTCCGCCGCCGAGGCCAGGGCGGGCGGCAGGGCCAGGGACAGGGCGAGCAGGCAAAGGCACAGGACTCGGGACATGACGCTATCCTCGCAAGGCGCGGGTGGCTGGCAAAGGGCGGGCCTTGATTCCAGCTTGGCACAGCCCGGCCCCGGCCACAAGCTCCCCGTGTCTTGACCGCCCCGGCTCCAACGCCTATCCTTGGGGAAGGCCTTCCCGGTCCGCGCCCCCTGCCCGCGCAATGGAGAGAAACGGCCATGAAAATTCGTCGCGCCCGCCCCATCCTGGCCCTTTTGCTGGCCCTGGCCTTGGCTCTGAGCCTGGCCGCCTGCGGCACCAGCTACGACCAGGAGACCTACGACAAGATCAAGATCAACATGACCCTCAAGGAGGCCATCGCGCTCCTGGGCGAGCCCAGCGAGAGCAGCGGCATGTCCCTGGGGGGTGTGTCCGGCACCTCGGCCACCTGGAAAGACGAGCACGGCACCATCAACCTCCAGTTCATCAACGGGAAGGTCAAGGTGAAGACCTACACCAAACCGGAGTAAGCGATTGATCCCGGTCGTCGGCATCTGCGGGGCCTCGGGCAGCGGCAAGACCACCCTGGTGGCAAAGCTGCTGCCCCTTATCAAGGCCCAAGGAATTAAGGTGGGGGTGCTCAAGCACCACGGCCACGGCGAAGCGGTGCCCACCCCTGCGGAGTGGGAGGGCAAGGACAGCGCCCGCCTGGCCGCGGCCGGGGCCGACCGGGTGGGCCTGGCCCATCCCGGCGGGGTGTGGCTGGAGGCCCCCCATCTGGGCGGGGCCGGTCCCCGCGCCCTCACCGCCCGGCTCATGGGCGGGCTGGAGCTGGTGATCGCCGAGGGCTTCAAGACGGCGGGCATCCCCAAGATCGAGGTGGTGGCCCCCGGGGCCGCGCCCATCCTGCCCCCGGGCGGCGAGCTTTTGGCCATCGCCCGCCGGGGCGGCGGCGGCGAGGAAGCCGGGCTGCCGGTGATCGACGCCGACGACCCCGAGGCGGTGCTGGCCTTTATTCAAGAAAAGATACGCCCGGTGACCCCGGCGGCCGACAAGGCGGTGGTGACCATCGACGGCCAGGAGCTGCCGGTGAACGCCTTCGTGGCCACCATGCTCTCGGGCCTATTGCGCGGCTTCATCGGCTCGCTGAAAGGGGCCGACGCCTCGGGAAAGATCGAGGTGCGCCTTGGCTGAGAGCCCGGCTCGCTTCACCCCCGAAACCCCCCTGCCCTCCCCCCGGCGCATCGCCCAGCTTTGGGAGGACTTCGCCATGCTGGACAACATCCGGGAGCACTCCCGGGTGGTGAGCGGGGTGGCCCTGTTGGTCACCGACTGGCTGGCCGAGTCGGGCGTGGTGCTCAACCGCGAGGCGGTCAAGGCCGGGGCCCTGTTGCACGACATCGCCAAGACTCCCTGCCTGGGCCAGAAGTGCCGCCACGACGACGAGGGGGCCCGCATCCTGGGCGAACTGGGCTACCCCGAGCTGGCCTATCTGGTGAAACTGCACGTGGTGCTGCCCCCGGAGCATCCCCTGGACGAGACCATGGTGGTGAACTACGCGGACAAGCGCGTGACCCACGACCAGCTCTGCACCCTGGGCCAGCGCTACGCCTACATCACCCAGCGCTACGGCCGGGGCGACCCGGCCCTGGAGGCGCGCATCGGCACGGGCCTGGAGCGGGCCCGCCAGGTGGAAGCCGAAATATTCAGCCACATCGACCAGGGACGCGGCCCGGCCGACGTTTCCAAGCATTGGCAAGAAAAACTGTGAGCACCCGCCCCCTAAAAGTTGCCCTGATCATGGGCGGCACCTCCAGCGAGCGTGACGTGAGCCTCAAGTCCGGCAAGGCCTGCCTAAAAGCCATGGCCGAGCTGCCCCATTCGGTGAGCGTCTTCGACCCGGCCGAGGATCTGGGCCGCTTGGTGGCCGAGGCCAAGGACTTTGACGTGGCCCTGGTGATGCTGCACGGACCGGGCGGCGAGGACGGCCGCTTGCAGGGCCTGCTGGACCTGGTGGGCCTGCCCTACCAGTGCGCCGGGGTGCTGGGCTGCGCCCTGGCCATGGACAAGCCCCGGGCCAAGGAGCTTTTCCGCGCCGCCAATATCCCGGTGGCCGAGGACAGGGTCTTCCGGCGCGGGGTGGACCACGACCCGGCCTGGAGCATCCTGAGGGAGCTGGAGCTGCCGTTGGTGATAAAGCCGGCCCGCGAGGGCTCCAGCTTCGGCATCTCCCTGGTCTACCGAGAGGATGAGCTGGCCCCGGCCCTGGAAAAGGCCTTTGCCAAGGACCGGGTGGTATTGGCCGAGCGCCTCATGGTCGGCCGCGAGCTGACCGCCGGAGTGATCGGCAACCGTGAGCTGACCGCCCTGCCCCTGGTGGAGATCATCCCCGGCGGCGAGCACGAGTTTTTCGACTTCGAGGCCAAGTACACCCCCGGCGCCTCGCGGGAGGTCTGCCCGGCCGAGGTGGACCCCGAAACCACGGCCCGGGTGCAGGAGCTGGGCATCGCCGCCCACCGCGCCCTGGGCCTCAGGGGATATTCGCGCACCGACTTCATACTCACCGACGAGGGGCCCTTCGCCCTGGAAACCAACACCATCCCCGGCATGACCGAGACCAGCCTGCTGCCCCAGGCCGCGGCCGCCGCGGGCATGAGCTTTGCTTCGCTCATCGATAGGCTGCTAGAATTGGCCTTGGAGGATAGATCATGAAGCCGCCCGCCGCGGAGCCGCCCTGCGCCAAGTGCAAATGGCGCAACAAGGCCGAGCAGAATCCCGGAGGCCTGTTGGCCCGCTTGTGGCGCTGGCACACCGGCTGGTGTCCCGGCTGGAAGCGCTACCAGGCCTGGCTGTCCGCCCAAGCTAAATAGGCCGCGCCACCCGGGCGGCCGCCGCACTGGAGAGTGATGATGGTCCGTCTGTTGCGCCCCCTCGCCGCCCTGTTGCTGGTGCTCCTCGTGGCCGCACCGGCCCTGGCCTGGACCGAGTTTCGCCTTGATGGCCTCCAGCGCGGCAAGCGCTACACCCTCACCGTGTCCGAGGGCGGCAAGTTCGGCTCCTGGAAGCAGAGCGGGGTGGGCGATCTGAAGGTGACGCCCAAGCAGGTGAGCTTCACCGCCAAGGGCAACAAGGCGGTGTTGTTCGCGGTGCTCCGGGTGAAGGCGGACGCGGTGCTGGGCAACCTGAACCCCTACAAGGGGGTGCGCGGTCAGGTGCAGGCCGGGAGCTACCAGGGCTATCTGGAAGACGGGGTGTGGTTCATCGATTTCCCCGGCGCGCCGCTGACCTGCACCGCCAACCCCAGCTGCGTCACCGACAAATGCCCGCCCGGGCAAAAGTGCTTCTCCTGGCAGGGCAAGTTCTACTGCTGCTGGCTGGACCCCGGACGGCCCTAGCGGCAAGCTAATCTGTTGAAAATTTTTGATCGCGCCTGACGAGGCTGCGTTTAGCTAAAGCTCGCGGACCGGCAATCAGGCGTCAGGCGAAGCCGTCCTCACCTGCCCGCTGCCTTCATCCAAGCTGCGGCCACCCACCCCCATATGGCGTTGAACAGCACCACCAAGGCCGGAGTGAGCGCGCCCAGCTCCAGGCCCCACATGCCTTTGTCCGCCTGGTAGGGGAACACCACCAACAGCTGCACCAGGGTGGGCCCCAGGCTGATGACCAGCCCCCGCCAAAACAGCGAGCCGCGCAAAAGGGGCAGCAAAAAGGCGATGCCCCAGATGCCGCCCCATACCATGCGCTGGTAGATCATCCCTTGGCTCAGCGCGGGCGCGATGCCCACCCCCAACATGGCGGTGACCCCAGCCGCTCCCAAAAGCCACACCGCCAGGGCGTTGGCCAGCCCGCCCAGGGCGCCGGCCGCGAATCCGTTGCTCAGATTGCTCGGAAAGGACATGGGGCCTCCGGGGTTGTTGGTTGCTCTTCCCATTCTACTACCGCAAAGCGGCCCGGAAATCTCCGCTTGACACAAAAGGGAGTAAAAAAATAGGGTTTAGGCATCCTAGAAACACAACTTTGATTGACAGGGCCGCGCCTGCCCCCCAACCGCTTTGAGCGGGAGGGGGGTTGTGTGTGGGGATACTGGTTGGGGGGGCGACAAGGATTCTATTCACGCGGGGTTTCTCTTTTCACTTGCCCCACTCAGATCGAATCGATCATGCACTCAAGGCTAGGCATTTAGCCTGGCCAAAAACATTGGCGAGCTACGCCAAGGGAAAAGGGGGATCAAATGCCTTTTTATCTCATTTTGGACCGCATCCAAATACACAATAAGTTCGAATGGTTCAGCCCAGCCGAGGTAAAGATATATAGCTTTGCCAATGACGGCAGACTGTCTCTGCCAGAGCTTGACACCTTAAAAGATGCCAAGGAATTTGCGGACAAGCAGCAAATCATTCGTGAGATGGGCAAGACCATACTCGCGAAATGGGAAGGCATTAAGATTGAAAACGTCGAAACGGATCATATCTTCAATTTCGGGGATACTGGAAAGATTGTTGCAAGCTCAGACACCCTCCCTGAAACACTGGACTGGACCATGTTGATTGTCGAGGACGACGAAGATATCCGCGACTTTGGCGAAATGATCGATAAGATTTTGCCGGATGACAAAATCGATTCTTTGTCCAGCAACCTGCTGAAGATATTCAACAAGGCAACAAACCCTCAGGTCACTGCAGCTATTGCCATAAGTAAAATGCTGATTCGCGGGGTCACCGCGGTCTTAAGGGAAAATGAAAACGATCAAATGGGCTTGATCGAGCAGTCTTTCGTAAGGAGGTTGCACTACCCCCAGGGTAAAAAAACTGGCAAGGGGGTCCCGGATTTAACCGGCAACACCTGGTACGATTACACCATATTTGGTTACGAGAAGTGAAAGGACCATGCCTAGGGAGCGCTTGCTTGGTGCAGTGTCGCTTGCAGGGCTAATTTTACTGATTATCAGCATGCGTTAATTGCAGTCCCTATGACTGCCGCAATATAAACCAAAAGATGGCTGACAAGCAGGCGCGCCCCAAAAGAAAGCCCCCGCTAGCTGATGCTAGCGGGGGCTTTGAGATAAAACCGGCGGCGTCCTACTCTCCCACATTTGAAAAATGCAGTACCATCGGCGCTGAGAGGCTTAACTTCCGTGTTCGGGATGGGAACGGGTGTTTCCCTCTCGCTATAGCCACCGGAAACTGAGTTCTGTGACAATAGTAATAAAGCGACAAGCACGTTTTTCAATTGCTGATACAGAGTTTTGACCAAGCCCGCATTATTGGATTCGCGAGCTTAATTAAAAGTGACCAAGCCTCACGGGCTATTAGTACCGGTCAGCTGAGTACATCACTGTACTTACACCTCCGGCCTATCAACCTTGTAGTCTTCAAGGGCCCTTCAGCCTCCGAAGAGGAGGGAAATCTTATCTTGGAGGGGGCTTCCCGCTTAGATGCTTTCAGCGGTTATCCCTTCCGAACGTAGCTACCCTGCGGTGCCGCTGGCGCGACAACAGGAACACCA